>NZ_DATFKB010000155.1:0-4521 GCF_035268865.1 Salinivirga sp.
TACAGGAAATAATTTTTTCCTTCCCCCAATTTATCGCTGTTCCCCAATAGCCGGCACTCCGCCGGCTTTTTTTATGTGGTCTATAAGTACTTTATCTGCCCGGGTAAAATCCATTTCCTCAAGCTCTTCAATTTTAAACCAGCCTATTTGCTGATGTTCCAGAGGTTCAGGCTCACCTTTTTTAATTTTGCACCAGAAGGGATATAAACGAATCACAAAATCAACATACGCTTCTGTTATGCTTTCAAGCTGCTCGAGTACCTGCACCTCAATATTGAGCTCTTCATCAAGCTCCCGCTTAATGCCTTCACTCAACAGTTCACCTGAGCGAATCTTTCCACCCGGAAACTCCCATTTACCTCCATGTTTTTTTGCATCAGGCCGCTGACAGGCGAAGTATCGTAATCCATCGGAAATAATTGCGCAAGTTACCACAAGCCGTTCTTTATCCATACTATTTTTAGTTTACATGAACGTCAATCCAAAAATACAGTTATAATCGAAAATTATTCAATTTTGGATACAGTGAAAAATAATATAAATTGCATTAAAGAATCAAATTTATGAAAAAAAGTTGCCTGATATTGATAACATTGTTGCTGCTATGTGCAGTAAAAAATGTAAACGGGCAACAATATAACTTTCATCACTACAATGTAGAAAACGGATTTCCACAGGCCAATGCAGACGAAATAATACAGGACCATCTTGGCTATATTTGGATCACTACCCAGGTGGGTGCCGTAAGATTTGATGGTACCGATTACCATATCTTAAACGAAGAAAACGGCTTGCCAAACAACCTGACATCTACATTATACCTCGACAGCAAAAACCAGCTCTGGATAGGAACGCGCAAAGGCCTGGCTTTATACAATTACGACACCATCGTTGCATTCGGGAAAAAACACGGCCTTGTTGGCAATTGGGTCAGGCACGTTTGGGAAGATAAATATGGCAAACTTTGGGTAATGACCGACAAAGGACTCTGTTTTAAAAACGATACTGTTTTTGAATGTATCAATTTGCCCATACCGGATCAAACTATACAGTGTCATGTGCAAAAAGACAACCACATTATTTTAGGCACAACATCAGGGCTTATTAGGCAAACCGGTGATACAACATTTGAAATAATACAGCCAGAATTACGATCATATAGCATAGAAGACATTGATTATGACACAACTGGAAGTCTCTGGATAGCAACGCAGAAAAACGGGCTTTATCGCATTACAAACAACCGCATAAAAAAAATTCAGAATCAAAACACAATTAACTCCCCGGCTACCAGGGAATTACTTTGCGACAATAATGGAGAAATGTGGGTAGGAACCGAGGGGAATGGAATGTTCCGCTACGATGGAAAACAATTTCACCAGTATTCCACCCGGAACGGTATGTTTAACTCATCTGTTTTGGAGTTGGTACAAGACAAAGAGGGCAACATATGGATTGGTGGAAGAAATGGTATTGTTGTGTACAACCCCACCAACCCTTTCACCCATTATCCAATGGCAAATAAGGGTAACAAAGAGACGGTTTTCGGCATGCTCCTGGACAGCAAACACAATTACTGGTTTGCATCATATGGTGGAGGATTGTCAAAATACGATGGTGAAAAGTGGACTTATTATACAAAAAAAGATGGTCTGGGTGACAACAGGTTATTTTCTTTGCTCGAAGACCCAAAACACAACATATGGATTTCCACAGCCGGCCATGGTATTGTAAAATTCAACGGACACAAATTTGAAGTATTCGACTCAGATAATGGTTTTCTCAATGCCCGGGTTTTTAAAATCATTCAGGATAACGACCAGAATATATGGGCCTGCACGCAATTCGAAGGTATTGCAAAATACGATGGTCATAAATTCAGGCAGTATACAACTGACGATGGCCTGCCGGACAACTCTGTTATGAGCGCTGAGCTCGACACATCAGGTAACATATGGTTTGGAACCATAGGTAATGGAATATTTATCAGGAAAGACAATAAATTTATCGTTCCACAAATAAACACCGACGCCAAACCCACCTACATCAGGAGCATAGTGCGCGACAGCACAGGCACAATATGGCTTGGCACAGCTTCGATGGGTGCATGCCGGCTGACTAAACAAAAAAATGGCTCGTATAATTTAGAATCGTTCACAACTAAGGATGGACTCAATTCCGATAATATTTACTTCCTTTTTTGCGATGACAATGACCAGATATGGGCCGGAACAGAAAAAGGAATCAACCGGATTACATTCGACAGGCAAAGGGAAATAAAGCAAATATACACTTATGGCAAAGCTGAAGGATTTAAAGGAGTAGAAACTTCTATAAACGGAGCCATGATGGACCACATGGGCAACCTTTGGTTTGCTTCAATTATTGGTGCCACCAAATATGAACCCGGTGTCGAACAACAAAACAACGTCGAACCACAAACACACATCACAGGTCTGAAGCTTTTTTATCAAAATACCAACTGGGAAACATTCACTGACAAAACCGATGTACACCAGCTACCCGTTGGGCTTAAGCTTGCGCACAATCAAAACCACCTCACGTTTCAATTCGATGCCTTAAGTTTCACCAACCCTGACCAGGTTTTCTATCAATATAAACTTAAAGGATTAGACAGCAAATGGTCGCCCAAAACACGCATAAAAGAAGCTGTTTATGCCAACATTCCCCCAGGAGATTATACTTTTATGGTTAAGGCCTGCAACAACGATGGTTTGTGGAACAAACAGGCCACTAAATTCAGCTTTGAAATCACACCTCCATTTTGGCAAACAACCTGGTTTTATATCGTAGCATCACTGACATTGGTGTTTCTAATAATTTTTTACATACATTTCCGCATTAGCCAATATAAAAAAGCCCAGCACATATTGGAGCAAAAAGTAGAAGACAGAACAAAAGAAATAGCCCAGCAAAAAAACGAAATTCAAGAAAAAAATGAAGAACTGAACCAACGTAACGAAGAGATTGCTGCACAAAGAGATGAAATTGAGGAACAAAAAAACCGGATAGAAGATCTTTTTAGAGACCAAACCAATAGCATTAAATATGCCAGGCATATACAAAAAGCCATCTTACCAAATACTACGCTCTTTAAAGAAGAGCTTAAAAACCATTTCATATTTTTCCGCCCCCAAAGCATTGTGAGTGGTGACTTTTATTACATTGCCATTCACCGCGAATGGATCATTATTTCTGCAGTAGACAGCACAGGACATGGGGTTCCCGGCGGGTTTATGAGCATGCTCGGCATGTCGTTCATGAACGAAATTATATATTCTATGCAGGATATCCAGGTAGACATCGTGCTTAATAAACTTCGCAAATACATAATTAGATCGCTAAAACAAAAAGGCAAGCCCGGCGAACACAAGGAAGGACTCGAAATGGCCCTGATTGCCATTAATAAAAGAACCCTTGAATGCCAGTATGCAGGAGCAAGCAGCCCACTATTATTGGTCAGAAATAATAGTAAAAAACCACCAAATGCAGAGAAAGCACAAACCGTTGAGGCAAATACACTTTACAGGTTTACGCCCGATAACATGCCCATATCCATCTATCCTAAAATGCAACCTTTCCGGAAACACACCTTCAATTTAATTAAGGGCGATAAACTTTACCTTTTCACCGATGGTTTTATAGACCAATACGGAGGACAAAATATTAAAAAAGTATCGAGCAAGCAATTTCAGCAATTAATTCTTAAAACTGCCACATTAGAAATGCCTGAGCAAAAAAAGCAACTGATAACTTTTTATGACAATTGGAAAAGCAACCAACTCCAAATTGATGATGTACTCGTACTGGGCCTGGAAATTTAGGTTCATATGTTTATAATTTTGATTTCAAGGCTCATAACCTGTCCCGCCAAAGGCGTGATGAACTCACTATGATGAATCAAATTTCCGTCACACATGGTTTTTACTTCCATTTATAATCAATGGGTAGATTCATAAAGAATTACGGTCAACAAACGGCAAAATTCACGAACTAGCATTATTTTTGCTTAATGAAATCCATGCAATCAACTCCAAAACCTGATTACACCAAATGGCTCCCGACCACAATTAAAGAAACACGCCTGCAAGGCTGGGAAGAAGCTGATGTGGTGTTATTTTCAGGCGATGCATATGTCGACCATCCGGCTTTCGGAGCTGCTGTAATTGGCCGAATTATTGAACACGAAGGGTTTAAAATAGCCATTGTCCCCCAGCCCAACTGGCAAGATGACCTACGCGATTTTAAAAAATTTGGCCGTCCCAACCTGTTTTTCGCCGTTACTGCCGGCAGCATGGACAGCATGGTGAACCATTATACTGCTGCAAAAAGACGCAGAAGTGACGATGCCTACACGCCGGGAGGAAAAGCCGGGTTCAGACCTGATTATGCAGTGGCAACATATACTCAAATACTAAAAAAACTCTACCCGGAAACACCTGTAATTATTGGTGGAATAGAGGCCTCAATGCGACGACTTACCCATTATGATTACTGGTC
>NZ_DATFKB010000156.1:0-6337 GCF_035268865.1 Salinivirga sp.
TAAACCGAAACGCTTTGGACAGGGCATCGATATACTGGGCATAGATGAAATTAATGAAAAATATGGTTTAGAGCGACCGGAACAACTTATCGATGTTATGGCACTATGGGGCGACTCTTCAGATAATATTCCCGGCGCACCTGGAATTGGGGAAAAAACAGCCAAAAAGCTTATCGGACAGTACGGTTCTGTTGAAGAGTTGTATGCACATATTGATGAACTCAAAGGCAAACAAAAAGAGAAGCTCATAGAAAATAAAGATCAGGTCATGCTTTCTAAAAAGCTTGTCACAATTAATACCGAAGTCCCTATTGAACAGGATTATAGTGACCTGGAGCGAAAAGAAATTAATGAAGAGGCGCTGGAAAAAATTTTCAATGAACTGGAATTTAGAAATCTCAAGAAACGTTTAATGCCAGATCGTGCCGCGCAAAACGATACCCAGGGCTCGCTTTTCGATATGTCTGAAACCAAAGTGGAGACCGATGATTTTGAAAGTATTCAGACCGTTGAAACCGACTATAAGCTGATTATCACTAAAAAGGAGACCGAAGAGTTTGCCGAACTGCTTAGCCAACAGACTGCTTTTTGCTTCGATACAGAAACAACCTCAGCCGAACCGTTGAAAGCAAATCTTGTTGGTATGTCGTTTTCATGGAAAAAAGGCAGTGCTTACTATGTTAGCATAAAAGGTAATGAGCTTAAAGAAAATGAAATAGTCAATCTGTTTAAACCTATACTTGAAGATGATTCAAAAAATATAATTGCCCAAAATGCCAAATATGATATGTTGGTTATGCGGCAGTTTGATATTTACCTGGGAAACAATTTGTTCGACACCATGATTGCCCATTATCTCATACAACCTGAATTACCACATAATATTGATTCAATCGCAGAAAGGTATCTTAACTATAAAAAGGTTACCACCGAATCATTAATCGGCAAAAAAGGTAAGGGACAAATGAGTATGGGGCAGCTTAATCCTGAAAAGGTAAAGGACTATGCCTGTGAAGATGCTGATATTACCTGGCAACTTAAACCTTTACTTGAAAAGCAACTCAAAGACTTTAAACTCGACAGACTTTTTAATGAGGTTGAAATGCCTCTGGTTCATGTGCTGGCCGACATGGAATATTATGGCGTTACAATAGACAGTAATGCTTTGAAAAATATTGCAGCGCAATTGCGTAACGAACTGATAGCGCTTGAACAAAAAATACATGAATATGCCGGCATGGAGTTTAATATTGCCTCACCCAAACAACTTGGAGAGGTGCTGTTCGAAAAACTAAAAATTACTGACAAACCTAAGCGTACTAAAACCAAACAGTATGCAACAGGGGAAGATGTGCTTGAAAAGCTGGCAGACAAACACGAAATAGTGCCGGCCATATTGGAGTTTCGTGGGTTAAGTAAATTGCTCAACACATATGTGGAAGCCCTGCCTAAACTCGTAAACGATAAAACAGGCCGCATCCACACCTCCTATAACCAGGCTGTGACGAGTACCGGACGTTTGAGTAGTACAAATCCAAACCTGCAAAACATCCCCATTCGCGACGAAAAAGGAAAAATTATTCGTAAAGCTTTTATTCCGCGCGACGATGAGCATGTTTTGCTTGCAGCTGATTACAGTCAAATTGAGCTTAGAATTATGGCACACTTAAGCCAGGATGAAGCCATGCTTGAAGCATTTAAAAACGACGAGGATATTCATTTGTCTACGGCCGCAAAGCTATTTAAACTTAAACCTGAAGATGTAACCCGCGAGCAACGGGGCCAGGCAAAAGGCGTGAATTTTGGTATTATTTACGGTATTTCCGCCTTCGGCCTATCGCAAAATACGGGTATGTCGAATAAAGACGCCAAACAGCTTATCGACAATTATTTTGAAACCTACCCGAACGTTAAAGCCTTTATGGACAAATCAATTGCCACAGCTCGTGAAAAAGGTTATGCTGAAACCCTCATGGGTCGGAAACGATTTTTGCCCGATATTAATTCTAACAATCGCACAGTACGGAGTGCTGCGGAGCGCAACGCCATTAACGCTCCCATTCAGGGCTCTTCTGCTGATATGATCAAGGTTGCCATGGTAAGAATTAACCGGGCATTGAAAGAGAAGCAATTAAAAAGCCGCATGATTATGCAGGTGCACGATGAGGTGATTGTTGATACCCATAAAAACGAGGTGGATGAAGTTAAGTCAATTGTTTTGGAAGCAATGGAAAATGCCATTTCACTTAAAGTAAAAATGAAGGTAGATTTAAATACTGGTAATGATTGGCTTGAGGCTCATTAATTTGAAATTAAACTATAAAATATTATGATACGATTTACTTTATTGCTGATTTTATCTGCTTTTATAACAGTTGCCTTCCCGCAAAAAATGGAGGTTTCTGTAGCATTTTATAATCTCGAAAATTTATTCGATACCGTTGATTCTCCAAAACCAGGCGATTTTGGCTGGACACCCGGAGGAGGTAAGGCTTGGGATACAGAAAGATATGAGCGTAAAATGAATCACCTGGCTTATGCCATTGAGAAGCTCGACGGCGACCCAAAACAGGCCGGACCCGATATTTTGGGCTTTTGTGAAGTGGAAAACAGAGCTGTTGTGGAGGATTTAATACAAACTGCACCAATTGATGAGGCCAATTATGCAATTGTGCATTATGATTCTCCCGATCACCGCGGAATAGATGTAGGTTTGCTATATCGGAAGGACCACTTTGAGCTCATCGACAGTAAAACTTATACTTTAACATTTCCCGGAGAAGATTACCACACGAGAGACCAATTACTTGTGGTTGGTAAATTACGTGGCGAAAAAGTGCATGTGATCGTGAATCACTGGCCCTCGCGCCGGGGTGGGCAGGAGAAAAGCAACTACCGAAGGGTAGCAGCAGCAAAACTCACTAAATCAATTATTGACTCGGTTCAAAAGGTCGAGACAGAAGCCAATATTATTGTAATGGGCGATTTTAACGATGATCCCGACAATGAGAGCGTTGCTGATGTTTTACAATCCACATCTGATAAAAGCGAAGTGCGTGACAATGGTTTTTATAACCCATTAGCGAACCTTTTATCAAAAGACCGGGGAACATTATGTTATCGTGACGACTGGTTTTTGTTTGACCAGATTTTATTAACAAAATCGTTACTTGATAAAGAGGGGTTAAAGTATAAAAAGTCAAATATTTATGATGATGAAAGCATACGTGTACAAGGTGGTAAATACGACGGTCATCCGTTGCGTACACACGCCGGAACACTTTATTTAAAAGGCTATTCAGACCATTTCCCTGTGTATGTGATTTTGGAATAGGAATTATCAGGAAGGTGTATGCCATATTCGTTTATTATAAAAACGGCACATCATGAAAAATTTATTATTAATTGTCCTGGTCTTTATTAGCCTAAAGAGTTTTGCTCAAAAAGAACCAACCGTTTTATACGCATACGGAAAAAGAGTTATGAATGCAGAGACCTATGATGATTTTAAACGGCATATGCGAATAAAATTGGGGGAAGATGGGTTACAGGTCAACTTTAAAATATATAAAGAAGTTTCGCGCAATGATTCGGTGATCAGGCATTTTAAATATTCTACAAAAAAGGCCGATCCCGGATTCCATTATTTCGAGTATTTGAAGGTAGGGAAGCCTTTGCCAGATTTAGCACTTCAGCAGCTTAATGGAAAAATAATGCATTTGTCTGATCTTAAAGGCAAGCCCATTGTGCTCAATTTTTGGCATACCCGCTGTTTTCCCTGCATAAAAGAGATGCCGCAGCTAAACGAGATAAAACGCAATTATGCTGATAGCGTGCATTTTTTAGCCGTAACCGATGATGGCCCTGAAAAGGTAAATGCGTTTTTACAAGCGCATGAATTTAACTTTACGCACATTGTAAAAGCAGATGATTTCACAGACACTTGCGGGATATTGTCTGTCCCCAAATTTTTCTATATCGACAAACACGGAAATTTTATGGAATCTGGCCGCGGTGTGGGTTTTATCAAAGGCGAAGATGGTAAATTGCAGGTAGGAAGCGATGGCCATATTCGAGGCGCTATTGATGATTTGCTGAAGGAGTAGTTGTGTTTTTGACAATATGCCTTCCCGGCGAGCAAATAAATATTCCTGTTTTGTGCATGAAAACGATACTTGGTAAAATAAATATTGATTATTATCAACTTGACTCTTAAATTTTTCTGTTTTGGGTGACCCGTTCTGTTTCGTTCAATATAATTACATTGTGTTTATGGATCCAAGCATATGTGATAACAGCCAACTCGCTTTGGGTGTTGTCATTGAGTAGCAGGTAAATGGTTGCCAGTTAGCCGCATGAAGAAAAATGCGTTAAAAAAATCTGTTTGTTATGGCGTCAAAGTTTGCGCTGTTTGAGCTTTGATTTTTTTTAAAAAATCGAAGTGAGTTCGTAAACTTTAGCCATAACGAATAGATTTTTAGCAATTTTCTGTAAGCGGCGGGGTTTTTTTGCCTACTTTTTTTGACCTGTAGCAAAAAAAGTAGGGTTAAACCAAAATTGGGTGCCCCATTGCACAAAACACGAGTAGGAAACGATGGCCATATTCGTGGCGCTATTGATGATTTGCTGAAGTAGTAGTTGTGTTTTTGACAATATGCCTTTCCGGCGAGCAAATAAATATTAAAAATCAATAACCCTCAAAAAAACACCCCGGAAGTTAGATATAGCTTCCGGGGTGTAATTGTTTTAAACTATTATTGTATTACCGTACTATCAGTTTTGAAACAAATTGTTTTTGAGTATCTGTAGTTAATGTAATGAAATAGATTCCATCATTTAAATTGTTGATTGTGATGGAATTGTTGCCTTTTGTATTTGTTCTGGATTTGACTAACCGACCAGCAGCATCTGTAATCTGAATTTGTGTCACGTTTTTAATCCCGTCGAGGGTTACCTTGCCATTGTCGGTAGGGATAGGATAAATACGAAAGCTATGGTTTTCAAAACTTTCAAGGCCTGTGCCAAAACTAAAAGCAACAGTTTGTGTCTCCATAACGTTGCCCGAGCCATCTTCCACACCGGAGATAGTTATTTCATAATCACCTTCTGTAAGTTCGTCGATGGTTAGAATTACGTTTGTTAAAGGGTAACCTATTGAAGCATCAGTTACTGAAATGCCGTTATTTACGCTGTAATTAGCCAAATTTAAAGCACTGCTTTCTTCTGGTATTTCACTAAAAGTGATTTTCAGTGATGTAGCGCTGTTTACAGTTACTTCATTTACACTTGGAGCTGTATGATCACCGCTTTGTGTATCAAACGCACCTCTCAACTCGATTTTCCATTCGCCAAAATCCCATTTCAGCGGACCTGAAATATCATAAATTGTACCCAACGAAGGTTCAATTTCGTGAATTTGTGTATTGTGGACGGCCATGCTGCCTGTTCCATCATTGATTTCCCACATGCCATAGCCAAGATCAGTATTTGTACACTCGGCACCTGCTATTTTTATAACTACGCTTTCATATGCTTCATCAAGGTCACTTATTTGAATTGTTTCTGTGGCTGGCAGCTCGTTTTCTCTACTAATTAAATAATAATCTGTTACATCAACAATTTCTGTTAAGTCGTAATATTCTGTGACAGTTCCGGTAAGTATTACACTGTCGCCAATTTGTGGGTTCATTACATCATACACATAAATACCGCTCCAGGGCCCATTGCCATCCTGAACGAAGAAGCCCTCACCAAAATTAGCCGTTACAATGCCTGTAATGGTTACTTCCTGGTCTTCGAAGGGTGTGGTGGCCTGTTCGCCCTGAACCTCTGTTATTGTTTGAATAGTGCCGCTAAAAATGGCTTCTACGTGATAGGTGTAGGGAACAGATTGATAAGATCCGTTATTGTCGGTTGCTTCAATGGTGTAATAAATGTCTGTTTCGCTTGCCTGTGCAGGTATTTGTGCGGTATATTCATCGCCTGAAGCGTTCATAGTAACAGTATTGGTCATGGATTCAATGTCGGTTCCCCAATACAGGGTTGCGCCAATTGTTCCTGCTCCGGTAATGGTTGATGCAATATTTACAGCGTCACCTGTAAATATCATTTCCTGCGACTGAGATACATCGGCAATGCTAATGCTGCTGGCTGCAGCGCCATCCCAAATCATGTTAACCCATTCGGGGTTATCGATAAAGGGATTGCGATTTTTCTGGTAACCAAAAATCACATTGTTGCGGTTACGCTCAAATGCATCGGGCGGATCCTGCTCGTTCCACTGTAAAAGTGCAGAGAGTCTTCCGTGTAGTGGTTGGGGCGAGTTTTCCACCTGGTC
>NZ_DATFKB010000157.1:0-2469 GCF_035268865.1 Salinivirga sp.
TGGCTGTGATGGAAGCGGCATCGTCAACGTTGTAAGTCCCATCGCCTGTTACTGTTCCGCCTTCGACTGGCGTGGCGTTCAGTGTGAGTGTGTAATCAATAGCAGCAAAGTTTGCTGTAAGTGTTACATCCCCCGCGGGCATGGTTACCGTGGCACTGGCGGCTGTGGCATCGTCAATATGATCCGTATCGCCTGTCCAGTTTACAAATTCGTAACCAGCTGCGGGTGTGGCTGTGATGGAAGCGGCATCGTCCACGTTGTATGTTCCGTCGCCTGTTATAGTGCCGCCTTCGACAGGTGCAGCATTCAAGGTTAGCGTGTAATCGATGGCCGCAAAGTTTGCTGTGAAGCTGACATCTGAGACAGGCATAGTAACCTGAGCAATTGCTTTTGTTGGGTCATCGATATTTGTAATGGAGCCGACCCACTCTACAAATTCATAGCCCTCTGCTGCCATGGCCACGATGGTAGTTTGTTCAGAAGCTCCGAACTGACCGTCACCTGAAACAGTTCCACCTTCAATTGGCATTGCCCCGGTGATTAAATTGTATGTTGTCAGAATTCCCTGGGCACGCAGCTGGGGTACTCTGTCAATTGATTGAAGAATGGGATAACCATCTGCCGTAGCATCGGGATTAGCTGCTTCAACTGTTTGCCAGATGGTACTAAAATTCAAGGCTGTCATATTAACTGTAGACGATGCCCCCACCATTTCTGCTGTTGTTAAACCAACAAGATTTGAGGTTGTACCATCATTCCAGGTTACGGGATCCGTTTGTCCACTGGTTAGAAGATCCCAATAAGAATCAGCTAAAGTACCATCTGTTCTAAGGACTCCTGCAAGACCGGCTGTTCGTCCGCTATAACCTGTAAGCGTTCCGGTAGCATAACAATATTGTATATTAGTAGTGTTATTTGTACTCCCAACAATACCACCAACATTTTGTCCATCTAAATTGGTTGCAGTAGTCACACTTCCCAATGCATAAGAATTGATGATATTTCCACCATAAGTTACACCTGCAATACCTCCACAGTTAAAACCTGTTGCTGTAATATCAATAGAAGAAAAGGATTTTTTAATAGTAGATGAATTGAGCACACCCACAATTCCACCTAATTGTTCTTCTGCATTAATAGTTCCTATTGCATAACAAGCTGTTATATCACTATTGTTGTTATACCCTACTAAACCTCCGGCATTTATATCTGCAGTCATATCTACATTAGCATAAGAACCTGATAAATTTGAATTTACATTATTTCCAATTAGTCCACCAACACTCTGTGCAGTGCCAATAACAGTACCTTCCGCACTACAATTTGTAATGTTGCCAATATTGACACCGGTTAAACCTCCAACTTCCTGGCCACCACTTACAATGCCATTTACATGAGCATTTTCAATAGTACCCTGATTATATCCTACCAGCATTCCTGCCTTATTGACAGCAGTAATATCTACATCAATAAGGTAAACATTTTTTATTGTAGCATCTTCTGTGTTACCAAAAAAACCAGCACCATTAATAGAAGTATTTGATCTGTTGAACATTACCCCTTTAATAGTATATCCATCGCCGTCAAAAGTTCCTTTGAAAAAGTCTCCCCACGATCCCACGGGCATCCATCCCTGAGCGCCCCATTGATCATATCCCGCGCCACCTGAGGCAAGATAGGTAGCCAGGTCAATATTTTCAACAAGAATAAAATTCTTATCAGAGTGTGCATCACCTGTGTAATTGTGTAGTTCATCAAGTTGAGCTGGTGTAGCAATTTGCCAGGGATTTGAGGCAGTACCATCACCCCCTGCAAAATTTTGGGCTGAGGAATAACTGAAGATCCCTAAAAATAAAAAAAGTAAAATAGATAGATGTCTCATAGTGAATGTGTTTTAATGATTTTTAAATTCAGGAAATTTTCACACAAATGTTTTGTCAATCTGCATACATAAAAAAGCGTATGTGTAAATGATAAAAGCAGAGTGTTGAAAGTTGAAAAATTTTTGATGCGTATTTTATATACTATGGAATAATAACAGCTTTGCATAGCTTGTTTTTTAACTGTGTAACCAAAGCTAACCAAAGGAGCGTGTTTAAAAAAAATACAAAGCGGGACAAAAGCGGGACATGAGAGAATAATCGCTGAAAAAGGCGACTAAAATGATCTATGGTTTAGACAAATTAAAATTCACCAATTCAAACGGAGAAATTGGGTCACCTCATAAAGTTGTGGTGTGAAATTGAAATGTGAAAAAGGCCTTAAAAGCTTATCAAAAAACAGAACGCGGATTGAGCTGTTAAATGCAGCAAAAAATATGGGAATTAAAATAATTACAGTGTATTTATCGCTGTGTATTTGTACCAGAAATATCACAGATAGACGGATTTAGGATTTTGATTAAAGTTTGTATTAGCAAAATGTTAGAAATAAAACATTAGCCATAAATTAATCAATCTGTATAATCCG
>NZ_DATFKB010000158.1:0-10932 GCF_035268865.1 Salinivirga sp.
ATAAAACCATTTATAAATAAGATCCTTCAACAATAGTTAAGCTTTCATAATTTACGGTAAAAATACAAAATTATGGGTAATTTCCATGACAAAATTTGATGTCGCGGAACATTATATTGATATTTTTTATTTTTGCAGATAAATATTCTGCCTAATGAATAAAAGGGGTGTCGATTATACTAAAGCTATTCAAGTTATGTGATTAAAAACAGTGAAAAATACTGGATGCTTAGTTATGTGGTTCATATATACGAACTTGTAGTGATATTTATGAGTAATCTGTTACTGTTTTGAATTTTTTTCTGGCAGTTGGTCAGGAAGGAGTAAGAAGTTTTTTATAAAAAAAGCCCTGAATTCAGTCATCCAGGGCATTTTTGGACTTATTTTATTTTCGAAAAAGATTTATTCTTCTAAATTGAATAAAACTTCAATTTCACTTGCGTTTAAAGCCCTGTTATAAATTCTTACGTCATCTATTTTGCCATTAAGAAAACGGTTAAGATTTCGGCCTGTACCGAGTACGGCAGTCTCTGTTTGTCCATCAATAGATGATATTGTACTAGCAGGAACCTGGTCAATCAATTCTCCATTTAAATAAAACGTTGTGGAAGAATCATTTCTAACAAATGATGCCATGTTCCATGTATTTTCTTCTACAGCTGTTCGTTTGCTATAAGTATTATCATCCATTACAAAGGTAATAGAATCTGCACCATCAAATTCTCGCAATGCTAGTATCGAGCGTCCATTCTCTAAAGACGGATTGTCTGAATTATAGACTATGCTTAGATCTTCTGTTATTTCATAGGCTTTAAACCATATATTTATTGTTCTTACTTCTAAATCGTAAAAACTGCTGAGTGATATATAATCATCATAGCCATCAAACTCATAGGCACTATTAGGTTGATCGAAGCGATCGGTTGTTAATTGAGCTCCTGAAACTGAGGCATGATCCTCATTTCCACTCTCATCATTTGCGTTTCCGTTGAATGGTAATGATAATACCAATTTATATGAGATGGGATAAACAATATTAAATGAAAATGAAGTATAACCGTAATCTTCCGCTTCTCCTAAATTTGTGGGAATTACGTCCAAAATTACATTACTGGTATCTGCAGCATTTACGTTAAAAGGATGGGGCAGTGGTGTGTTTACACTTGATGACAAATTAGAACCTTCTTTGGGGGTTAAATACATTACTGAGTCATTTTCATCTACAACAATAAAATCCTCAACTGTATAATTGCCCTCTAACAATTCTACATTTGCAGTTATATAACCATCTCCAATAGCGTATAATTCTAGCCTTTCCATGTATAACTCATAATCAGAAGCATCATTTTTTATGGAAATAACCATTGCATCAGGAGTTGCTGAGTGGTTTTTCTTCAATGCTTCATTGCTAAAACCAAAACTAACTGCCCAGTTTTTTTTGTGTTCGTTTAATTCTTTATCACTACAAGCAGAAAAGCTTGTTATTATTGCAATTGCGATAAGAATAATTGATGTGATGTTTTTCATATTGTTTTTTTTGTAAAGAAAACCATAGTAATATAAAAAACCAAAAAAAATGAGACTTTGTTACAATAGGTCACTTGCCAATTCAGCCAATACGCTTCTTTCGCCTTTTACGAGGTGGATGTGCCCAAAGAGCTCCTGGGAGCGCATTCTGTCTGTCAAATATGAAAGTCCGTTTGAACGCACATCCAGGTATGGGGAGTCGATTTGTTGTATATCTCCAGTAAAAACAATTTTAGTATTGTCCCCAGCCCGTGTTATAATGGTTTTAACCTCATGTGGCGTAAGATTTTGAGCCTCGTCAATAATAAAGAAAACATTGGAAAGGCTTCTGCCTCTGATATAGGCAAGAGGTGTAATTTTAAGCTTTTCGTCCTTCAACATTTCTTCAATACGCATATAGTTGCTGCTGTTACTTTTGAATTGCTGTTTAATTACACCCAGGTTGTCATAGAGCGGTTGCATATAGGGACCTATTTTCTCACCTACGTCGCCAGGCAGGTAACCAAGGTCGCGATTCGATAAAGGTACTATTGGTCTGGCCAGTAAAATTTGGTTGTAGTTTTTTTCCTGTGCAAGTGCTGCAGCCAATGCCAGCAGTGTTTTTCCAGTTCCGGCTTTACCGGTTATTGATACCAGGGGAAGGTTTTTGTTGGTTAAAGCATCAAGTGAGAAGGTTTGTTCGGCATTGCGGGGCTCAATGCCATAGGTTTTATGTTTTTCTACGCGTCTGATGATTTGCAGATAAGGATCAAAAAAACCAATGGCTGAACTGTGATTTCCCTGCAAAATTAAAAACTGGTTCGGAATAGGCTTAAAGTCAAAATTAAATTCTTCAACTGGTATTTCGGGAGTCCCGTTATATAGTTTGGATATTAACTCATCGCTGATATTAGTTACTGTTTGTACTTCTTCAAAAATATTTTCAATTTTTTCTACCTTATCTGTTTCGTAATCTTCTGTAGGCATGCCCATGGCTTTGGCTTTAAGCCTCAGGTTAATGTCTTTCGATACAAAAATTACAGGCTTACGCTTCGCAGCTTTTACTTGCAAAGCAATGGATAGAATGCGGTGGTCGGGTGTGTCGGCCGGAAATGATTCACGAAACTCCTGGCTGTATGGTTTACCTGTTTCGATAAAAAGTTTTCCTTTTTTTGGTCCAAGGCTTATTCCGGTTTTAAATATTTTGTCGTCAGAGAGTTTTCCGAGTTTTCTGGCTATTTCACGGGCATTATAGTTAATTTGGTCATGGCCCTTTTTAAATCTGTCTAACTCCTCCAAAACGGTTATGGGCAGTACTATATCGTGTTCTTCAAAATGATCAAGGCATTGAAAATCGTGTAGCAGTACATTGGTGTCAAGAACAAAGACTTTTTTAGCTTTCGAAGTGGGCATAAGGCAATCTTGTTTTATTGTATTCTTACGAAAATTACAAAAAATAAAAGGCTATTATTACTTTTGTTTAGAATTTTATCAACCGATTATGAACTATTCAGAAACTTTAGAATTTTTATATGCACAGTTGCCTATGTATCAGCGGGAGGGAAAGGCAGCTTATAAGGCCAATTTGGATGTAACAATTAAACTTGATGAGCACTTCAGGCATCCACACCAGTTTTATCCATCCATACATGTTGCAGGAACTAATGGTAAGGGTTCCGTTAGTCACATGATTGCTGCGGCTTTGCAACAGGCCGGATTTCGAACAGGCTTGTATACTTCACCGCACTTACTGGATTTCAGAGAGCGAATCAGGATTGATGGTGAAATGATTACTGAAAAATATGTAACCAATTTTGTTGAAGATAATCAACGAATAATTAAGGAGCTTAAGCCAAGTTTTTTTGAAATAACTGCAGCCATGGCGTTTGATTATTTTGCCCGCGAAAGAGTCGATGTAGCAGTAATAGAAACTGGTATGGGCGGTCGCCTGGACTCAACAAACATCATAAATCCAATTGTTTCGGTAATAACAAATATTGGACTTGATCATACATATTTTTTAGGCAATACACTGGATGCTGTTGCCAGAGAGAAGGCCGGTATCATAAAAAAAGAAACGCCGGTTATTGTTGGAGAAAAACAAGCAGAAACAATGGAGGTTTTTGCTGAAAAGTCGCAAGAGCTTGCAGCACCGGTAACGAACGCTTCTGATCGTTTCGAAATTTTATCAATTACTTCATCAGCTCCTTTTGCTACTCAGAAAGTCACACTGTACGATCGGTTTATAGGCGAAGAGTTTACATGGAAAATAGATCTGACCGGCCATTACCAGGCTAAAAATCTGGTAACCGTATTGGCAACATTAGATGCAATTCGCGATAAGTTTCTGGTTAGCGATAAAGACAGGGAAGTTGCACTGAGAAAAGTAAGAGATAAGACAGGTTTCAGAGGACGTTGGGATATTCTGGATACGCACCCACTAACAGTTGCCGATACTGCCCACAATACCGAAGGACTTACAATCGTGATGGAGCAGCTTAACCAGCTTGAATTTAATAAACTCCACATTGTAATAGGTGTGGTCGATGATAAAAACCTCTCCAATATTCTTAAGTTATTGCCACAATCGGCGGCATATTATTTTACACGCTCTCAAATACCCAGAGCGCTCAACGAGCGTGCACTCAGAGACAAGGCTTACGCATCGGGTTTACATGGTGAAAGTTATGAGAATGTGGCCGATGCTTTGCATGCCGCACGTGCATCAGCAGGCGAAAACGATTTGATTTATATTGGAGGAAGTACTTTTGTGGTGGCAGAGGCACTTACATAAAAAAAGGCTGCCCTTTTAGACAGCCCCTTTTCGCACTATAATTTAGTTCTTTCTGATTTCCAACTCTTTTTTACTTTTAATAAAGTGGTAATGTGATCCAAACCTGTCAAATGCAGCTTTGTCCAACGATTCCTGATGATCGGGGTGGGCTATGCTAATGATGTCCCGTGCCCGTTTTTGTAGTGTTTTACCATATAGGTTGACTGCACCAAATTCAGTAACCAGCCAGTGCATGTTGGCTCTTGTGGTTACTACGCCACCGCCCTCACAAAGCATTGGTGCTATTTTACTCATCCCTTTTTTTGTTACCGATGGAATTGCAAGAATGGGTTTTCCGCCCTCACTGAACGAAGCTCCGCGCATGAAGTCAATTTGGCCACCAACACCACTATAAAATTTAGTGCCAATAGAATCGGCGCATACCTGGCCTGTGATATCTACCTGTATAGCTGAATTGATAGCAGTTACTTTTGGGTTTTGTTTAATGATATGTACTGAGTTTGTATAATGCACGTCCTGCATGAGCACACCCGGATTATCATCCACAAAGTTGTAGAGGTCTTTTGATCCCATTAAAAATGAAGCTACAATTTTACCCTGGTCAAGTGTTTTGTTGGCTCCGTTAACAATTCCCTGCTCTACAAGTGGCAAAAGACCATCTGAAAACATCTCTGTGTGTACGCCAAGGTTTTTGTGGTTCCCCAGCTGCGAAAGCACTGCATTGGGTATAGCTCCAATGCCCATTTGTAATGTGGCGCCATCTTCAATTAAATTAGCCACATTTTTGCCAATGGCAATATCCTGCTCCGACAATTCGGGCATGCGTGCCTCAATAAGCGGACTATCGTGTTCCACAAAAATATCAAAATCACTTAACGGCATCATGGCATCGCCCCAGGCTCTTGGCATATGTTTGTTTACCACTGCAATAACCGTTTTTGCTTTTTCTATGGCTGCTTTGCTGCAATCTACAGATGTTCCGATTGAAACCCAGCCATGCTGATCAGGCGGGGAGATTTGAACCATTGCAACATCTATTGTCAGAACTTCATCTCTAATTAAACGTTGTGTTTCGCTAAGGAAAACCGGAATGTAGTCGGCATAGCCAGCTTGAGTAGCTTTGCGAACATTTCCCCCTACAAAGAAGGATTCCAGTTCAAATGTACCCATATATTTGCCGTTTTCCTCTGCATAAGGCGCAGGGCCTTCGGTGTGTATGTGTTGAATGGTTACATCGCTTAATTCACCTGAACGCTCCATGAGTGCTTCAAGTAATATTGTAGGAGTGCAGGCTACACTGTGAATATGCAAGCGATCGCCTGATTTAACCGCTTTTACTGCTTCTTGCGCAGATACAGGTGTGTATGTTTTTTGCATGACATCGGTATTTTAACTTAACGCATGCAAAATTAGTAAAGTAGGTTATAGAGGCGGTATGTTTGCAGATGTTATATAATAGGTTTTAAGTTATAAATTGCTTATTTTCAATATCAGGGAGCAAGTTTGTATGTCCATTTCTTAGGCTTGTACTGCCGGCCAATAGTGGCTACCAATACCCCTGCGGTTACAATTACACCACCCGCGCCTACAACCGGAACCCCAAATACAATACCTATTATCCCTGCAAGTCCACCTTCCGCCAGCGATTGAATGATGAGCACTGTGCCGCTTACAGTAATAATTCCTCCTAATATACCAACTCCGGTGCCTGTGTACATGCCAAGCTTTGATTTAAAACGAATTTTTTTTATGTCATGAAGCTTTACGCTGTCACTGCCCATTAGCAGAGTGCTTTTGTTTGCTATATGAAATTCGCCTTTGTATTTGTTTCCGTCATAGGTTACAACTTTTATTTTTGTGGCAGCTGGCAGGATTTTTTGTTTTCCGTTACGTTTTTTTTCGAGGACCAGAGAATTGGTTTGGCCGTAACCCGCAACTGCCATAAATGCGAGCAGAATTATAATTAATAATTGTTTCATGATGGGGGTTTTTGATTTATTTCACCTGTCGTAATTAATGCGCTGTAATATTTTTGCTCATAGCAAATTACTGCAAAATGACATATAAATCAAATTTTTTTGATGGAGTACCGCTTGCCGGCAAAATATTAAGTTTTATTGAAGCACAAACCGGTAAGTAATGGTTCCAACCTGAAAAGCATCAGCTTCATTGTCCTGATTAAATCGCGCTTTGCGTGCAGCTTTCACAGCGGCATTAATCAATTTTTGACTTGTGGTTGTGGAACCTTTGGCCTGGTAACTTGCACTTGTAACGTTTCCATTTCGGTCTACAGTTACACGGACAACTACAATACCCTCTTCATTGGCCGTGTAAGCTGGTTTAGGTAATCTTCCGCCCTGAGGCGACCTGCCTTGTAAGCTGTAGCCAATTCCTTTGTCGCCAAGCCCTTTGCCTTCACCATAATTTTTGGCGTTAGGGTCACCTTCGGGATCACCCTGGTTCCCTGATCCGGTTTTATTGCCGTCTGACTCGGCATTGGAATTGTTATTACTGCCCTGGGAGAAGGCATTTTTCGTTATTTCGTTTATTTTTTCTTTCTCTTCCTGCTCTTTTCTGCGTTTTTCTTCCAGCTCTCGTTGTCGTCTTAATTCTTCTTCGCGTTCACGCTCTTTTCGTAGCTCTTCTTCACGTTTTTTTCTTGCTTCTTCTTTTTTAGCCTCCATGGCAGCGGCTTCCTCAAAATCCTGGGTCATGACTTCTTCTTCTGAGGCACTCTCTGTTGGTGGAGGTGTTACAGCTTCTGGTTGCGTAACAGGTTCGGGAATAGCTTCACCACCTGTTTCCACAGGCCCTGATCCGGATTCTTCATAGCCGAAGTTTACGAGTATGCCTTCCTCTTCGGGCAAAGGCAGGGGTGTTGAAAAACCGAAAAATATGAGCAATATGAGTACTGTTCCCATAAATGAGAAAGTAGCCCAAAAAGCTATTCGTTTATTTTTTTTTCGGTTTTCAAACATTGGGTTAAGGTTGGTTATTTATTGTCCTGTTGTTGCCAGTATTAGTTTATACTTATTTCTTTTGGCAATGTTCATAACTTTCACCACATTGTCTACAGGTACGCGTTTATCGGCATGCAATGAAATTGTTGGTGATTGTTCAAAGGCATCTGCCGGACCCAGTTCCTGTTTTAGTTTACGTTCCAGCATGCTAAAAGGTACCTGCTGTGTACCAACAGCATATCGAAGGTCATGTGTAATGCTTACCGATACAAGGGGTTTGTTGGCACGGGTCTGGTTTTTGCTTTGTGGCAACAGCAACTTTAATGCGTTGGGAGATATAAGCGTACTGGTTACCATGAAGAATATCAGCAACAGGAAAACAATGTCGGTCATTGACGACATGCTGAAACTGGCATTTATTTTACTTCTTCGCTTTATAGCCATACTGTTTTAGTTTGCCGGTTCATTTAAAAGATCCATAAACTCAGTGGTACGGGCTTCGAGCCTGAAAATTACTTTTTCTACGCGAGCTACCAGGATATTGTAGGCAAAATATGCAAGAATACCAACAATAAGACCTGCCACAGTGGTTACCATTGCTGTGTAGATTCCGTTTGATAGTAATGTAATATCGATATTGTTCCCTGCATTGGCCATGTCATAGAAAGCTTTAATCATACCCATTACTGTTCCCAGAAAACCAATCATTGGTGCACCACCTGCAGTGGTGGCAAGCGTAGGGAGTCCTTTCTCCAGTCTGGCTGTTTCAAGATTGGCTATGTTTTCTATAGCCGTATTAATATCATTTAATGGTCGACCAATTCTGCTAATGCCTGTTTCAAGCATTCTGGCGGTTATGGTATTGGTCGATTGGCAAAGACTGTGCGCAGCATCGATTTTGCCATCGTGAATATAGTCTTTGATGCGGTTCATGAATGTGGAATCTTCTTTCGAGGCATCTTTTAAAGCGAAATAGCGCTCGAAAAAGATATAAATTGATAATATGAGCAACACCACAATTGGAATCATGATGATACCACCTTTCATCGCTAAATCAAAAAACGAAAGTGTTAACTCTCCTTCTGCAGCTTGTGCTGCAGTTTGAGCCGTATCGGCTACCTGGTTTACCTGTAAGAATATTCCCGTCATTGTATGATTATTTTATCGCGGTTAAAACGTTTTAGCGTCCGAAATTATTATAAATTTTTCATACTACACAGTGAATCCCATTATTTTAGATTTTAATATGAGTTTAAACAACTGATTTACTGTGTAGCAGCCTGTGTTGTTGTAGCTGTTGATTTCAGCACCGAGTCCTTTCTTGGTGCAAGGTTTTTTCTCCACTCCCTGATCATCATCGTACCCGCTATTATGGCAGCAATGGTGTCAGCGGTGGGAGATGCCATCCAAATACCTTTAAGTCCCCATATATTTGGGAAAATAAAAAGCAAAGGTGACAAAACAATGACTTGCCTCAGCAGGCTGAGGAAAGCAGCTACTTTTGCTTTTCCCACAGACTGGAAATAGTTGCTGATTACAATCTGAAAGCCTACCAGGGGTAGCATAATTACAAAAATCCTTAAACCTTGAATGCCATATTCCTGTAGCTGTTTACTTTCGTTATTAAACAGTCGTATAATGGGCTCTGGAAATAATTCGAGTATGGTCCAACTGATTACACCTAAAACCGTGGCAGCAATCATACCAAAGCGGAGCGTTTGTCTCACTCTGCTGAGGTTTCGCGCACCATAATTGTAACCTATAATAGGTTGTGAGGCCATGTTGAGTGCTATTATGCTCATTATAATTAAGATCACTACGCTCATAATAATGCCAAATGCCCCCACTGCAAGGTCACCGCCATATTTTATGAGCTGTGAGTTATATATGCCCTGTACAAAACTATTTGCAACTTGCATGAAAAAGGGAGCTAAACCTATTGCTAACATGCTCTTTACAATAAAATGATCGTATTTTATCCGGTGCCATTTGAGGGGTACCACTGAGCGTTTACTACGGAAATGAATCAGCACCCAAAGCGACAAAACACTCATTGAAATAATGGTGGCCCATGCTGCACCTTTTACACCCCAACCGAATTTTATAATAAATAGCCAGTCTAGCGGGATGTTGATTCCGGCTGCAAGTAACATGCTAATCATGGCCAGCCTCGCATTACCCTCTGACCGGATTAAGCTGTTGAGCGAAAAACCCATCATTTGAAATATAATGCCAAAAAGAATAACGTTGAGATAATCATTGGCATAACTCATGGTGGTTTGAGTTGCTCCAAAAAGCTCAAGCATTGGCTGCTTTATAATAAAGCCGAGTCCGGCAACAAAAAACGAAACTATGAAAATTAATAAAACGACATTGCCAAGCACTTTTTCGGCTTTATCGTATTTTTTTTCACCTAAAAATATAGAGAGTTTAACGCTTCCACCCATACCTATTAGCATCCCGAAAGCCATGATGATAATCATTACAGGGAAAACAGCGGTAATACCACTGAGTGCTGCAGCACCAACACCCTGACCAATGAAAATCCTATCAATGATGTTGTAAAGGGAGTTGGCAATAACGCCCACAAAAGCTGGCCAGTAATACCGTAGGATTAATTTTCCTACGGGCATATGTTCAAGTTGTTCGGTTTGCTTTTTTCTCACTCTTTAAATTTTTTCTAGAGGCAAACCCACATCAAATAACGCGCCTAAATAAAGATTTGTCAGGCTTTTATTTTATTTTGCTCCACTTCTTTGAACACCCGCATAAAATTACCACCCCATATTTTGATAATTTCCTGCTCTGAGTAGCCACGTTTTAATAATTCTTTTGTGATGTTTTGCATATCACTGACATCGAAACAATCTTTTAAACCGCCACCTCCGTCAAAGTCGCTGCCTATTCCAACATGATCAATCCCTGCCATTTTCACAATATGGTCGATATGATCTACAAGGTCGCTGACTGTTGCAAGTTTTTGCGGATAATCTCTTTGTGTGGCGTGCCATTCTCTTACTGCCTGCGCCCGCTCTTCATCTGTTAAATCGTTGTAACCCCGCCATTTTTTTCTGAGCGCTGCAAATGCACTGTCTCTTTTGGGTTGTGGCTCAGGAGGTTTTACATAGTCGCTAAGCAAACAAACCTGCACAACGCCGCCATTTTTAGCCACTTTTTGCAGCATGTCGTCTGTTAAATTACGAGGGTTGTCGCAAATAGCCCGGGCATTGGAGTGCGATGCTATAATCGGGGCTTTTGTAAGTTCAATTACATCATAAAAGCTTTTATCAGAGATGTGTGAAACATCAACTATTACACCCAATTCATTCATCTTTTTGACTACAGTTTCACCAAAATCAGTTAGTCCGTTGTGTTCAACTGAGTCTGTAGAGCTGTCGCAAATATCATTATTGCTCGTGTGGGAGAGGGTTATATAGCGTACACCGCGATTATAGAAATGTTGTATTTCATCTATATCTTTGCCTAAGGCATAGCCATTTTCAATACCTATAAAAAATGTGTGTTTGCCTTCTTCTTCATTTTCGTATGCATCTTGCGGTGATGTACCAATAGTAACTTTGTCTTGATTATTAGAAACTTGCGAATATATCGAATCAATAATTCTATGTGTCTCTTTGTTTGCTTTTTCATGCCCTTCAGGTGTTCTTGCCC
>NZ_DATFKB010000159.1:0-4136 GCF_035268865.1 Salinivirga sp.
AAAAAAGAAGCGCTCAAATTACTAAACGATGGTTATTCTAAAGCCGATATTCTGGATAAAACAGGATGTACAGTAGGTGTATACGATGCCAGCCTTGATATAAAAGACGGCGAAATTTTCGTTGTAATGGGCCTTTCCGGAAGTGGTAAATCAACACTTTTGCGCTGTTTCAATAGACTAATCGAACCAACTTCGGGTTCAATTGAAATGGATGATAAAGACATCATCAAAACCTCCGAATCTGAGCTTAGAGAGCTGAGGCGGAAAAAAATGACCATGGTATTTCAACACTTTGGACTTTTACCACACCGTACAGTAAGCTCAAATGTCGGTTTTGGTTTGGAAATACAGGGGATTGACGAAGAAACGCGCATTAAAACGGCTTACGAAACCATTGAAACCGTGGGCCTCAAAGGTTACGAAGAACAAATGACCGGCCAATTGAGTGGCGGTATGCAGCAGCGTGTGGGACTTGCAAGAGCACTTGCCACGCAGCCAGAAGTAATGCTGATGGACGAGGCTTTCAGTGCACTCGACCCGCTAATCAGGACAAATATGCAGGACGAGCTGCTGCAATTACAGGAAAAAGTACATAAAACAATACTTTTCATTACACACGACCTGGATGAAGCACTCAAACTTGGCGATCGCATAGCCATTATGAAAGATGGTAGAGTGGTACAAATAGGTACACCTGAGGAGATTTTAACAAACCCGGCTGATGATTACGTGAAAGCTTTTGTTGAAAATGTAGACAGAGGCGATATCGTAACAGCACGATCAATTATGTTTGAAAATCCGGCCAGCGTTCGTATTGATCATGACGGGCCCAAAGTAGCATTGCGAAAAATGCGCAAATACGGGGTAACATCATTACCAGTGGTAGATACTCAAAATGTATTCTTAGGCTTTGTAAAAGATACTGAGATGGCAGAAATGGAAGAAAAAGGACTTGACAAAATCAGCGAGCAGCTTCACTCGAAAAAAGAAGTTACTGCTGTGAGTCCAGAAACCCCAGTTTCAGAATTATTGCCTCTCTTTCTAGACAATATATACAACATGGCTGTGGTTGATGAAAATAAGAAACTTATCGGCGTAGTTGTACATTCCTCGGTTATCAGCGAGATGATCGGTATAGAACGTAAAGAAGTTGTTCAACTTAAAGAAGATGGAGGGGTTGACCTATGAAAATAGAACTTGGTAAGTACATTGAAAAAGGAGTCGATTGGCTATCAGTCAATGCAGGAGGATTCTTTGATGCCATAACAGCTGGCGTAGATGCTGTAGTTACAGCTATGCAATTTGTATTACTCAACTCTCCTTTCTGGCTCACAATTATCATTCTGGCCCTCTTATCATATTATCTGCCTGCCAGGGGTAAATTATTCACCAAAGCGGGTTGGAAAGCAGGTGGAGGGATGCTAATATTCACAGTACTTGGACTTTTACTTCTTTATTTTATGGGGTACTGGGAAGAAACTATGATGACCATTGCACTTATTCTTGCTTCTGCACTCATTGCATTAGTTATAGGAATTCCTTTGGGAATTTACGCCGCACGTAATGATAATGCTGACAAAATAATACGTCCCATTTTGGACTTTATGCAGACTATGCCGGCATTTGTATACCTTATTCCGGCCATTATTCTGTTTAGTGTGGGTAACGTACCAGGTGTTGTGGCAACAATTATTTTTGCCTTACCTCCGGCAGTTCGCCTAACAAATCTTGGTATCAGAAATGTACCAGAAGATGTTGTAGAGGCATCAAAAGCATTTGGAGCAACCAAAAGGCAATTACTATTTAAAGTGCAGCTGCCACTGGCAATGACAACAATATTAGCTGGTGTTAACCAGGTTATTATGTTGTCGCTATCTATGGTAGTTATCGCATCGATGGTAGGTGCAGGAGGACTTGGACAGGCCGTTTATAAAGGTATACTTAAAGCCGATATAGGCCTTGGATTCGAAGCCGGAGTTGGTATTGTAGTATTAGCAATTATACTTGACCGAATTACACAAAATCTTGGGTTCGGTCCTTCAAAACCTAAAGAATAATCTAATAATCAAACAAAAATTAACAAACTATGAAAAAATTACAATTTTCCATGAAATCGTTTTTGGCTATTTTAACCGGAGCAGCATTCCTTACATTTGCTGCTTGTCAATCAGGTGGCCAAAAAGGAGATGATGCTGATAAAAAAGACAGCAAAAAAGACCAGGAAATCTCTATCCTCTATCCTAACTGGGCAGAAGGAATTGCATTTACTCACCTTGCACAAGCTGCACTTCAGGATAAAGGCTATACTGTAAAAGTAACACCACTTGAGCCAGGTCCAATTTATGCTTCACTTGCAAAAAGTGATGCTGACATTATGATGGACGCATGGTTACCACATACCCATAGTGACTATTGGGAAAAATTCGGTGATAAACTTGAAAAAATTGGCGAATCATTTAGCGGTGGTACAACAGGTCTTGTAGTTCCTCAATACGTAGATGTTAATTCAATTGCAGAACTCAACGACAATGTTGATGTATTTGATGGTGAAATTATTGGTATCGGTAGCGGTGCTGGTATTCACAGAAATACTGAAAAAGCAATTGAAGAATATGGACTTGATTTTAAACAAATTACATCAAGCGGACCTGCAATGATGGCTTCTCTGAAAAGATCTTATGACAAAAAAGAGCCCGTGATTATTACAGGTTGGAAACCACACTTCATGTGGGCTGATTATGATCTTAAGTATCTTGAAGATCCAAAAGAAGTATTCCCAGCTGACGTGTGCGCAATTGTTACACGCCCTAATTTCGTAAAAGAGCGTCCGGTTGTAGGTAAATTTTTCAAAAACTTCAACATGGAAGAAATGAAACTTTACAACCTTATGAATGCCATTGAAAAAGCTGATGACCCACTTACAGCAGCTAAAGCATGGTACAACGATCACAAAACACTTGTAGAATCGTGGATGCCAGACGAAATGAAGTAATAAATTACTGAAATTCAACTATAAAAAAAACACCGGCATTTATTTGTCGGTGTTTTTTTTATGTCATTTAATCTTTATTGATTATTTTTAAACCATTAAGTACTTGTAAATATGTAATCATGAAAAAAATACTAATCCCATTATTAGCCATATTAGTTACTATAGCCTGTGACACTTCAGAAACTGTCAAAGAAAAAGCCTTTATGGGTAATGAATGGACAATTGGAGATGAAATACTTTTCAGGAATGATTCCAGTGTTTCTTACAAAAAATTCGACAATAAGAACAAAAAGATGGTTGGCGATACCACATTTCCTATCAAAATAACAGATTCAACCATCACTTATAAGCTAATAAAAGGGAAAGGTCATTACAACGAAAACAGACAATACGTGCTTACAGGCGATACCCTGATAGAAACAATTGTCGGATATGATTTTACCTTTATAAACGAAGAACCAAAACTGATTTTATATGCTGAGAACTACCCTAAAGTATGTAGCTCAAAAAAATCAGATATTAAAATAAAACCTACAAACCATTACAAGCAGGTAAAATTCACAATTGCCAAATACAGTATTGGCGACCGTATCGATCGCGACTTGCTCAAAACCCGTGGAATATACAATTACGACACCTATACTATTGAAGATTGTGAATTAAAAACCAATCACGACATAAAAATCAAAATCATAGGCTACAACCAGATTTATGCCATTGAACGTCATAATATACCACAATACCGCGTTGAAGAGATAAAAGAGGTAGTTACTTCGAAAATGAAACAGGAAGCTGCTTATGTTCCTATGCGCCAACTTAGTGAAAAATCTGATTATGCCTATGAGTTTTATCGCTGGAGCAAAAATGGTGTTCGAATTAAACTGGAAAGAAGTCGCTATATTGGCGATTACGCTTATATGAACCTGCTTGATTCAGATACATGGACCCTATATTACGATGATGATGTACAAAAGGCATTGCTTATAGAACAGCATAAAAAAAGCAAGCCTCACAGCACAATAATTAATTAATAATGCATGATTCATGGCCGTTCATATATTTTCCTGCTCATCACAATATTGATAATTATGACCAGCCATGCGCTGGCACAGGAAGAACCATGCAATCAGCCTACACAAAGAGC
>NZ_DATFKB010000160.1:0-2815 GCF_035268865.1 Salinivirga sp.
TCCCGATGTCTTTTTGACACTGCTAGGGTCAGGTTTATTAATGAACCGAATCGTCAGTACAATTTACTTTTATCTGACTTATTAGTTGATGTTTTTTTAAGTTGTATTTATGATTTTGCAGTAATGATGGATTTATGTATCTGCACCATTAATTTGATTCCAGGTTATGTTTATTGTTTATTCTTCCTGAAAAAAAGTGCAACGTAAATGCTAAATACAAGTGTAGTTGTTATCTGAATCCACAGACTGGTTGAAACCAGCCCCATCTCTAATACTGCTGCCTGGATTAGGAGGAATTTTGCAAAATAATAAAGCATTTTACTTAGAACGATACTTGAAAGTATTGCTACAAAGTTTGATTTTACCCGGGTTGCAATGGCAAAGAATAAGATTACATTAATAACCAGTTCGCCACTAATGAGAATGGCTTTTGGAAGTATTGGGTGGCCAGAAACCAAAAATGTAAAGAATGGAAGTGTTGCAGCCAACACAAGAGCATTTATTTTGTGCGTGTGCACCAATGCCAGAATTAGCACAATACGCATTGGCTCCAACAAATAGAGCGGAAAACTCAACATATGTGAAATTGCCGGAATAAAATAAATGAATGCGATTGCTGCCAGGTCAAATAGGGCCTGACTTATTTTTCGGTTTAAAGCGATTGATGTGGCCATAACAGTTGATTTTATCCAATAAATTTACAAATATTTTATCAAACAGCAATATTTCCTGAATTACCGGAAAATGGCTTTATGTACCTGGTTTAGATTCTTTCTGCTATTTTAAAATCATTTTAAATTGCTGATTTTATGTGTGTTTATAGTGAATTTTCCTTATCTTCATAACGCGCTATCAGTTTTTCAGGTTGATGCTGATTGGCGCTAGTTCACCTTATACATAAAAAGTTTTGTGTATAAGCTAATCGCTAGACAAGCAAGCAGCTTTAATGCATTCGCATTTCAAAAATTAAATATTATACCATGGACAGAAGAGAATTTTTGAAAAAAAGTTTCAGGGCCGGGCTTTTTGCAGGAGCCGCACTAACTTTTGGGCGCTATGGCGAATTGTTTGCCAATACGGCTCAAAACAATAGTATACCTTACGACCTGGTAGCTGTGCGTAATGGTGAACCTGCTCAAATGTATGAGCGTGCCATAAATGCTATGGGTGGAATTACAAAATATGTAAAAAAAGGTCAGCGTGTTATCGTAAAACCTAATATCGGTTGGGATGTGATACCTGAGCTCGCGGCCAATACAAACCCGGAGTTGGTTAAGGCTATTATCAAAAGTTGTTATGAGGCAGGTGCCGGGTCGGTATATGTTTTTGATAACACTTGTGATGATTGGAATAAATGTTACGATAACAGTAAAATTGAGCGGGCAGCTAAGGAGGCCGGAGCAAAGGTTGTTTCCGGAGCCAGCGAAAGGTACTATCAGGATATCAATATTCCCCAGGGTAAAAGACTTACAAGCGCTAAAGTGCATGAGCAGATTATGGAAGCTGATGTGTTTATTAATGTGCCAATATTGAAAAATCACGGATCAGCCAAACTTACCATTGCCATGAAAAACCTGATGGGAATTGTTTGGGATCGTTCATATTGGCACCGTAACGATTTACATCAATGCATTGCTGATTTTTCTACCTGGCGCCAGCCCGATTTAAATATAATTGATGCTTACCGCGTGATGATGAAAAACGGACCTCGTGGCCGCTCAGAAGCCGATGTTGCCAAAATGAAATTTCTGGTAATGTCAGATGATATGGTGGCTGCAGATGCTGCCGCAAGTAAAATATTTGGTATGCAACCAGAAGCTGTACCTTATATTCAGCATGCACATAATATGCAGGTAGGAAATATGAACCTGAAACAACAGGAAATTGGACGAATAAAAATGTAATGCATGAGTTACAAATACCTTAAATTTTTTCGTGTATTTATCGCTATACTTTTTTTACTTCTTGCAAGTTTGGCATTTATCGATTTTACCGGTCTATTCCCCGAAGAACTTATTAAAGGTACCATGTGGATTCAGTTTGTGCCTTCATTGTTGACATTTTCGCGATTATTTACTTTTACAGCTTTGGGTTTTGTAATAGTTTTAATAATTACCCTTCTGGTGGGGCGATTTTATTGCGCTTCTATTTGCCCACTGGGCATTTTACAGGATGTGATATTGAGAATTGCCCGCAAATTCAGAAAGATAAAGTTTCGTTATCATAAGCCGGTACGTTATATCAGGCACGTGCTTTTTGGAATTACTGCCGTGACGCTAGTTTTTGGAAGTTTACTTGCGCTAAATTTCCTTGATCCCTATAGCCTGTTCGGACGAATTTTCTCCGATTTGTTCAGACCTGTTGTAATTGCATTCAATAATTTGATGGTAGGTATATTGCATGAGTTCGATGTTTATACGCTTTACTATGTCGATTTGCATCCATTGAGCATTGCCGTTTACATGGTGCCTGCCCTGTTTCTGATTTTGATAACCTATCTTACTGTTACTCACGGTCGCTTGTATTGTAATACAGTATGCCCGGTAGGTACTTTGCTTGGTTATTTGTCAAGGTTCTCAATTTTCAGCGTACGTATTAATACGAACAATTGCACAAATTGTAAACTTTGCGAAAGAGTTTGCAAGGCAGAATGTATCTCGCTTACCGATCACACAGTAGATCAATCGAGGTGTATCGCTTGTTTTAATTGTCTTACTGTATGTAATTTTAATGCCATAGACTTTACAAACAAAAAACATAAGTTAGAACCAGTAAGTATAGAGCATCCAGGTGATCCGGAACGTCGGCAAGTGCT
>NZ_DATFKB010000161.1:0-39696 GCF_035268865.1 Salinivirga sp.
ATGCTCAATGGTTTGCCCGGCAGGTTGCCCATCCTGCAATGTCCAGTTAAACCCCTCATTGGGAAACAACTTTCCAATAATGTGATTTACTTTACGAGTAAATACCATAATGTGCTCCAGTTCAGTAATTGTTAAATCATCAAGCGCAGAAACATGTCTTGCAGGCACAACTAATGTATGTCCCGGCAAGATGGGTGCACGGTTATAAATTGCTCTGAAATATTCGCTGGCAAAAAACACTAATGGGTGATCGGCATTCAGGCAAAAGGGGCAGCCAGATATATGTTGTATTTCAGCCATATTTAACCGACATGATTGATATTAGCATAAATATTTTTTTGCCCGCCATTAATATTTTCTGCCGGGTAACCAACTGCCAATAAAGAAGTTATTCTCATATTATACTCTATCTGCAGCAAGCTGCGTATAAAATCTTCCGAGGTTGTTTGTTCGTTGTAAAAACGGTTACGAATTTGTACCCAACAACTACCCAATCCAAGGTTGGTAACCTGCAACATAGCATAAGTCGCAGCAATACTGGTATCTTCAATCCACACATCTGAGATTTCGGGATCGGCAGCAAAAACAATGGCAAATGGAGCTTTTTCTAGAAAAGTTGCACCATGTGGTTTACTTTGTGCCAGCTGACTTATTATAACGGGGTCTTTTACAAAATAAAACTGACAGGGGAATTTGGCTTTTGAAGAGGGAGCAAACCTTAATGCTTCCTTCAGTGCTTCAATCTTATTTTGTTCTATTGGTTGATTAGTAAAGTTTCTTACACTTTGACGTTGTCTAAAAACATCATTTAAATCCATACGCTGGCTTAGTTAATTTTCTTTGTGCATGTATTTATCAATCATAGCTAAAAGCTTTTTCCGTTTAATAGGCTTAGCTATAAAATCGTTACACCCTGCATCTAATGATTTAACCACATCGTTATAATTGGCATAAGCTGTTTGAGCTATAATGGGCAAATCAGCATCCTCTTGTCTGATTCTTTGAGTAGCTTCATACCCGTCCATTCTGGGAAGCTGTATATCCATCAAAATAATATCAAGATCCTCGTCTTCATTAATTTCAAGCGCCTCTATTCCATCATAAGCTCTATAAATGCGGTAGTTACGGGGTTTAAGAATTTCTTTCAATAGCTGATAATTGGTATCATCATCTTCAACTATGAGTACGTTATAGATATCTTCTTCTTTCTCTTCAATGGCTTTCTCGAATTGGGGATCGCCTTCCCATTGATGTGGTAATGTAAAATAAAATGATGTACCCTTACCAACTTCCGATTCTACCCAAATTTCACCCCCAAGTAGTGTAACCAATTGCTTGGATATAGCCAAACCCAGGCCGGACCCCTGATATTGGCGGCTTGTGTGTTCCTCCACCTGTCTGAAACGGTCAAAAATATAGGTTAGCTTTTCATCGGTCATACCCACACCGGTATCAGTCACAAAAAACCGCACAAAATCTTTATCATGAATGGTAATGCCAAATCTAATTGTACCCTCATTGGTAAATTTAATACTGTTACTGATTAAATTGGTCATGATTTGCTTAAGGCGCATGGGATCGGTTACAATAGCAATATCTTCTGCGGGCAAATCATAGTTGAGCTCAACTTTATTTGATTTATTTGCATTTTTCAGTGCCTCAAGCTGCACGTGGTAAAGGTCATTAAAAAGCGTTTTCAGATCAATTTCTGTCTTATCTATTTTTAACTCCCCCGCCTCAATTTTCGATATATCAATAATGTCATCGATAAGCTTCAACAGATGCGTGGAATTTGAATTAATTAGTTCCACATACTCTTCCCTCGTATCTTTGTCAACATCATCTTCGTTCAATAAATCAGTAAACCCGATAATGGCATTCATTGGTGTGCGAATTTCATGGCTCATATTTGCCAAAAAGGCACTTTTTAGTCTATCTGCTTCAATAGCTTTTTCTTTGGCGTCAACCAAATCAAGCTCCGCTTTTTTTCGCTTCGATATATCTCTTGTGACGCCGTTCATGCCTACAAAGTGGCTCTCTTTATCGAACATTGGCCGTGCAATTATTTCCACCCACACATAAGAGCCATCTTTGCATTTGGCTCTTGTTTCAAAAATATAGGATTGTTTAATTTGCTGTATATTACCGGTTTTTAGTCCCTGGGATATATGAGAAATCATTTCATTTAACGCACTTAATCCGTCTTCGTCATACGTATCTTTGTATTCCAACTGAAGATACTCTTCAACAGTATAACCAAACATCTTTTGCACACTGGGTGAAATATATTCTGTGCCAAAATCGCTGTTTAATATCCAAATAATATCTGACAGATTATTGATTATTAACCGATACCGGTTTTTTAACTGTGCCAGCTCAATTTCCGTCTGTTTTAGTGTGGTCTCATCAGAACATATGGCTAAGGCTGTATCCATTACTCCCTCAACAAAAGTCTCCGGAATTACGACACAATTTAAAAACTTTTTGCCTTCACTTGATGCTATACTGATCTCAAACTCCTCACGTTCCCTTTGCGAAAAAATATTTATTATTTTATTCTTCACATTAGCATAAACCTCGTCTGTAAAACCAAATTCAGAAAGTGGATTATTAATAAGCTCATCTGCGGTTTTATCCAACAACCTTGCCCCTTCGGGGTTTATATACATACATTGTAATTCACGGTTAAAAAGCGCAATTATACCATGTGAGTTTTCAGCCAGAGATTTAAACTCCTGCTCTTTTTGTTTTACAATATTTTCAGCAATTTTTCTCTGTGTGATATCCTGGGTAACCACATATTGAATTACCGATCTGCTGGTTTTCCGTTGAGAATAGCTATTGTGGATGAACTTCCGTTCTCCCTGTTTGGTTACAATCCAAAAATCCAGAATATGTTTCTGATCCGGATTTTTCTGCATTTCTTCCAGCATATTTTTCACTCTGTTCTTCTCTTCAGGTGCGGCAAGAGACTCCACACTCTCCAGCAAGGTATTAATATCGGCAGCGCTAAAACCGGTTATTTCTTCCATTGCCTTATTGGTATAAACAATTTGCCGGTCTTCCAGAATAGCCAATCCTTCATGCAAATGCGAAGCCATGCGGTAAAAGCGATCTACATCTTCGGCACTTTCTTTAGTATTAAGGTTTAACCCGGTAAATACCATTTCAACAATTCGCTCTTCATTATTCTCTGAAATATCAATCGCTACACTCAACTTCACTATACTTTCACGGCCGGTAATAAATGCAATTTGGATTGTACTTGCCTGGTTATTGGCAGTATTATGAATCTCATCCAACGACTTATTCAATGAGATATCGCATATATCGCAAACAGTTCGCGACAAAAGATCCTGTGGTTCATATTGCAACACCTCTTGCGCTCTGGCATTTGAATATAAAATATTTCCGGGCATTCCTTCTTTATCGAGTTGATAAACCAGCACTGGTTCATCCAGGTAATCGAAATATCCCTTAGGTTTGTAGGCCATTTAATATATTGGTTTTTAGTTGTTTGGTAGCATAATCATAAAATCATTTTTATAACAAATTTCTATTTCGGGACATTCATTAGCAATATTTTATGTGAACCACCATCTAATTAGCAGAAAGATAGTATTTAAATTTTGAAGTTCAAAACCTAAATCTGAAGGTCAATCATTAAACATCTTTATTTCCTGTTTGCCTTGCGCATCGTAATAAGCCCTGTACATACCCGTTGTGTTAAAAACTGCTGAGACATTGCCAAATGCATCAACACCTATAATGCCTCCATATCCACCAAGTTGTTCGAGTTGCTTATTTATAACCTCATGTGCAGCACCTTCAAGGCTCACTTCTTTATACCTCATAAGCGCAGATATCTCATGGGCTACACCCAAACGGATAAAATACTCACCCCATCCTGTTGCAGAAATAGCACATGTTTGATTATCGGCCCACGTGCCTGCTCCAATAATTGGTGAATCGCCTATGCGTCCGTATCGTTTATTGTTCATTCCGCCGGTACTGGTTCCCGCTGCAAGGTTGCCGTGGGTATCTAAAACTGCACAGCCCACTGTTCCGTGCTTATCAATAGATACTTTGAGCCGTTTCTGTGACTTTTTAGTTATAAAGTAGCTATTATCCACCTGCTTCAAATCCACGGTACGGCTAAAAGCCTCGGCACCACGGCCAGACAGCAGCACATGGACACTACTGTCCATCACCATACGAGCAGCTGATATAGGATTACGAGTGGTTCTCACACCTGCAACAGCTCCGGCATTTCGGTCCTGACCACGCATAATAGATGCATCGAGCTCAGCATGCCCCTCATGGGTCAGTACAGCTCCTTTCCCTGCGTTAAAAAGTGAATCATCTTCCAGCATATTGATCACATTTTCAACTACATAAACGGCTTCTTTGCCAGATGAGAGCATCGATTTCCCGGATTCCAGTGCCTCAAACAAAGCTTTTTTATAAGCTAGTTTTTCTGCTTCAGATAAATCATCAGCAGTAAAATTACCTGCACCACCATGAATAATAATCGCATAATCACCACGCAGAGTATCTTTTTGAGTTTGCGCAGGTGGTTCTTGCAATAACTGACTATCATTTTTGGCCATCTTTATTGCTGGAATCAGCAATAATGGGATAGCAAAAACAAGCAGAATAAACAGATAGGGTCGAACTTTGGTAGTATCCATGATTATTTAATTAAAATATTTATAATAAGGCACCGAAATGTGTAAAAGCAATGCCTATACAAATATAATTAAAAGACAATGGAAAATCTGCCTACAAAAAAACTATAATTTACATTATTAGAAGTTCATACCGAGCGATACTGAGACAGGAGAGATTTGAACATCAAAATTATGTTGCTCTAACCATATTGAGATTTTATTTTGATTAATTGAATATAAAACGATATCGAAAACCAGGAGAAAACCACCTTGCAATATAATTGAATTACCATAACCTTTAAGTCGGTTACTAAACTTTGACACCTGCTTACTCCGTTCCCTGAGGTACAAACCAGACATCACATAACCTACGTCAAGTCCGGCATTAAGTAGTAATATTTTTCCGAAACCCTGATTATTTGAAAGCGTTTCGATCAATCCGATCCCTTCTGCTGAAGTATTTTGTGCATCGTAATAGCCCAATCCGGCAATTCCCAAATTAACAATATTCCAAAACACATTCATTTCATGAAAACGGTAATTCACACCTCGGGTTTGGGTCAACATAAAGCCACTTACGGCTATATTGGTCAAAGCCCAGCCACCAAGTACCTGCATTCCGTTTTTCTTAAATTGCAGGTGCTCTTCATTAATTTGTAAAAGTATGCTGTCGGTTTGCGAAAATATTGGTGAATAGGCACAAAGCAGCAACACAACTAAAAATAACTTATATGTTACATTGCTGCTTTGTTTCATAATCTTCGCATTTTGTTTAATAAAGTTCAGGAAACTCTTTTGGTTTTGCTTCGTGCATTAAATCATATACGATCTCGAATACATTTTCAGCATTCGGGTTCGAAAAATAATCTCCGTCTGAACTAAAAGCAGGTCTGTGCGCCCTGGCACTTAATGTACGGGGTTCAGAATCGAGGTAAAAATAGGCTTTTTGGTCTTCAACAACTTTTTGCATCATATAAGCTGTAGCTCCACCCGGTACATCTTCGTCAAAGAATACAACACGATTGGTTTTCTTGATGCTTTCGAGGATACTTTGATTTTTATCGAAAGGTATGAGGGTTTGCACATCAATAACTTCTGCGCCAATATTAAAATCTTCAAGTTGGCGGGCTGCTTCCTGTGCAATGCGCACGCATGATCCGTAGGTCACAACGGTTACATCCGCACCTTCATGCACAACCTCAGGTTCGCCAATTGGAACAGTAAATTCACCAATATTTTCAGGCACCCGTTCTCTTAAACGATAACCATTAAGTGGCTCAATTACCAGGGCTGGCTCATCGCTTTTCAGCAAGGTATTATACATTCCGGCGGCACGGGTTAAATCGCGAGGCACACATACCAACATTCCTCGTATGGAATTAATAACCATACTTAAAGGTGAACCGGAGTGCCATATACCCTCCAGGCGGTGTCCACGAGTACGAATTATGGCAGGTGCTTTTTGCCCGCCACGGGTGCGCCATAGCAACGTGGCCAAATCATCGCTCATGGTTTGCAATGCATAGAGCAGGTAATCGAAGTACTGAATTTCGGCAATTGGTCTGATTCCTCTCATGGCTAAGCCAATAGCCTGACCCAAAATTGTTGTCTCGCGAATTCCAGTATCTGAAACACGCCACTCACCAAATTTTTCCTGCATACCTTCCATTCCCTGGTTAACATCACCAATTTTCCCGGTATCTTCACCAAAAGTTACGAGTTGGGGATAATGTTCAAAAAGGGCTTCAAAATTATCTCTTAAAATTTCCCTTCCGGGCTTTGTATCTTCTTTTTCACTGTATTTAATAGGTACAGGTTGAATGCTTGTGGCAGCATATTTTGTTTCAGAATAAAGGTGAGAGTGATAATCCGGTCCTACCCTTTTGTAATTATCTTTTAACCAGGTTCCGAGTTGCTCTTTTAATTCTTTGCGTTTCGGACAATCGGTACAAATATGCCGTAAAATACGCTTTGCTGCACTAAAGTTATCTTTTCTTATAGGTGTTACAATGCGTTTAAGGTTATCGGCAATCTCCCCGGCCTTGTCGTAATGGTCACGCTTGCAAACACAGGTCCTGTTCTCAATAATTTTAACCAACTTGTCGCGCTCTTCTTTCATGGGTTGAGTAAAAGCCTTCCATGCAGATTTTTTAGCATCTTTGGCTTTCTGAACTGCTTCTTTTTCAATTTTATCGAGCTCAGCGGCCGTGGCCAATTTATCATCAAGAATCCATTCCCGCATTTTTTTTATTGGGTCAAATGCCTGCTCCCATTCCAGTCGCTCCTTTGACTTGTAACGTTCATGGGAACCGCTAGTAGAGTGTCCCTGCGGCTGCGTAACCTCGTCGATATGAAACAGTACAGGTACATGCTCTTTACGAGCTCGTTCTACACCCTCCTTATACAATCTCAGTAGCGCCGGGTAATCCCAGCCTTTACCTTTGTATATCAATATTCCTTTCTGCCCCTTCTTGTTAATCTCAAATCCCTGCAGTGCGTCTGAAATAGAACCTTTTGCTGTTTGGTATTCTTTAGGAACTGAAATACCATAACCATCATCGTATACAGACATTGCCATTGGCACTTGTAAAACAGCTGCGGCATTCATGGTTTCCCAGAAATGGCCTTCTGATGTACTGGCATCCCCAATAGTGCCAAAGGCTACTTCATTTCCTTTATTTGTAAAATTTTTAAATTTATGCAGCCCTTTTTCATTTTTAAAAACTTTTGATGCATAAGCTAAACCAAGCAAACGCGGCATTTGACCTGCAGTAGGCGAAATATCGGCAGAAGAATTTTTTTGTACCATCAGATTTTTCCATTCGCCATTTTCATCAATACTCCGTGTTCCAAAATGGTTATTAAACGATCGTCCTCCATGGCTTGGGTTATGCTCAAGAGTAGTGTGCCCGTATAATGAAGAAAAAAATTCCTCGGGAGAATACATATCCGTTGCCAGCATAAGTGTTTGATCGCGATAATAACCGGATCGCCAATCGCCATTTTGGAACTGCCTGGCCATGGCCAGCTGTATAATTTCCTTGCCATCGCCGAATATGCCAAATTTCGATTTACCTGTAAGCACCTCTTTCCTTCCAATAATACTAAGCTGTCGACTTAAATTTGCTGTGAAATAATCTTTTAAAACCTGCTCTTTAGTGAGCATATTATCTTCTTTTGCAGTTTTTTGATTAACCATGATCTCACTTTTTTCGAGTATTCAATATTTTTTGGTAATTTTGTTCATTCCAGAAACAAAATAAATTGCCTAATGTTGATTTTAAAGGTTTTTTTAGTGAGTATTGGTCTAATGGCCATCGTTTTTGCCGCACTTGGTATTAAAATACTTGTAAACAAGAATGGCAAATTTCCCAATACCCATATCGGCGGAAATAAAGAAATGATTAAAAGAGGCATATATTGCGCTCAAACCTGGGATAAAATTGAGCAAAAAAATGCCCGCAAAGGTTTATTAAAAAAGTTAAAACCAGATCCTGATTTTCTGGTTTCGAAATAATAAGAAAAGCGGCCTGTTTCTAAACATGGCCGCTTCTCACATCATGAAAATCCCAAAATCAAAAGAATCATCTATCACTATTTACACTACAAGCGCATGAATTAGTTTCTTCTCCAGTTGTGCTACAGCATGATTTCTTTTCGAACCTGCCATCTTTTTTCAGAAACATTTTTATCCCAATTCCTGCAAAGGCAAGGGTTAGTAAAACAACTGTAAGTCCTAAAATAATTAAAATCTCCATATCGTAAATTAATATCTTTTTATCCTTTAAACAGATGTATTAAAAAAAAGTTCATAGATAAATGGAATATTTTTAAGTACAAGGTGGTATTTGAGCGCATTATTTTGTATTTTTAAGCATATTAAGTAATACTGAATAGAAACAGCGTTATAAATTATTAATATGAGGACATACGATCAAATACACAAAATCTTAGAAAACAGCAAAATAGGCATTGCGGGCGCAGGGGGCTTAGGCTCAAATGTAGCAACGAGTCTGGCGAGATGTGGTATTGGAAAGCTGGTGATTGCCGATTATGATTCTGTTTCAGAAGACTGTTTGAACAGGCAATACTTTTTCTACGATCAAATTGGGATAAAAAAAGTAAGTGCCTTAGAACATGTGCTGGAAAGAATAAATCCACATACAAAAGTTGAAGCACATGACATCAAACTCACTGAAGAAAAAGTTATTGAGCTTTTTACCGATTGCGATGTTATTGTTGAAGCCATTGGTGATGCCCGTATAAAACAGCAATTAATTGAATCTGTTTTGGTAAAATTACCTGAGAAACATCTCGTAATTGCATCGGGACTTGCTGGTTACGGAAATAACAATCGTTTTACGACCGAACAGTATGACAAACTATGGGTTTGTGGTGATCAGGAAGCTGAAGTAAATGAATTAAACCCTCCCATGGCACCAGCAGTAGGCATAGTTGCTAATATGCAGGCCAATGTCGTTATTGATATCCTCCTAAGGGAATTATGATTGTCAGAATTAAGAATATTACTATTTTTGCTGAGGGAAAAACTAAAGGAGCGAACCTTTAACAAACAAGAAGATTCACAATGAAACTACAAATAAACCATAAAGAAGAACAGTTTGAACAAAACGAACTGACGCTTTATAAATTGCTCGAGATAAAAGATCTTAAATTTAAAAGATTGCTTATAAGGGTTAACGGTAAAGTAATTAACGAAAATGAAATTGGAGATACGAAACTGAAAGATGGTGACCAATTAGATATTGTGAGAATAATCAGTGGAGGTTAATTAATTTTTCTATGAAAAAAGCCAACAAATTATACTGGTTCTACCAAAAATATCTAGCCAACAAGTACGTTCTGGCCTTTTTTGTTTTCTTAATTTGGATACTATTTCTCGATACCAATAACCTGATTCAGCGTTTCAGAACTATAAGCCACATTCATAAGCTCGAAGAACAAAAAGCATATTACAAAGAGCGTATAGAAAAAGATCGTGCAAAGCTCATCGAGCTAAGGTCGAATGAAGAGCAGCTGGAAAAATTTGCAAGAGAAGAGTACCTTATGAAAAAAGAAAATGAGGACGTTTTCGTCATCTTAGTTGACGAAGAGGAGTAGTTTTTTCGAGTTTACGCACTTCCATTAGCAAATTATAATTCGTATCGACATAAAGCTGATTTTGGAAAAGCAGCTTCTGAACAGCATCTAGCACAGGAATTCGCTTGTAATAGCCTTTTTCATGCGCAAAATTGAGGTATTTAACAAGCTGAAAAGCATCAAAATGCCTCAGCAAACGCTTAACAAACTGTGCCCTGGATGAAGTGTTATTTCGAGCCTCCTTAATTTTCGTATTAAAATCAATTTTCGATAAATACAATCTTAACACTTTTCCAACGAGGTTATCAATAGCAACTGTTTTCTGGAACAAATCACCCATATTAAGGTAAAAATCCTTAAGTTCCATAAAAGCATCCGGGTGATACACTCTAAGCTCAAGGTCATTTTTTAAAATATCATGCATTGCCGGCCCTGTGCCAAAAGGTACGCGGAGCGAAACTCTTGCTGAGGGATAAACACATGTATCGTAAGTGCGATAATTTTCATATAATGGAAACATTTTATGAAGGAAGTAAAAATCCTCACCCGCATGCTTTTTATTCATGCCTCCTTGCCGAACATATGCTGCAGCTTTAACGGCAAATGCAGAACCGATTGTATGGTATGCATAGGGGAACCCGGCCAGCCGACTGCCCAAAACGTAATAATTCAAATAAAGTTCATACAGAATTATAGCCCGTCGAAGTTCCTGAGGTGCAGCTTCCAGATCGTGATGAAAATCAATGAGTAAAACGTTTGTATCGGGATATTGATTAAAATGTGCATTCACCGTTTCAAAATAGTTTGGTTTTACTTTGGTATCTGCATCAAGAGATAAAATTACGCCATCAGGGTTTTTATTATTAAAAAAAACATCAATCGCAGTATCCATACCTGTTCTTCTTGCCAGGCCGGCTCCAGCATGTTTTCTACACATTTCAGATACCAAAACTACCTGAAACAATAATTGCCCGGTCGAATAAAGTTTACACCATTCTTTTAGTAAGTCAAACAAAATGCGATTGAATTTTTTTTCATTCGCACTGGCCCTTTCGGAATAATTTACAACTATTAAAACCATTACATTAGAGGCACAGGATGCAGCCTTGAGAGAATTAAGGCTGTTTAAAATCATGGATTCATTAAAGGCAGGTATAACAACAATAATGGCCGGATTATTATTGTACTCAATTTCATTAAGGCATGAGTAGCTTTTAGTCAGATATTTCTTTATTGGCTCCATAAAAAAAGATTCAGCACATGGGTACTGAATCTCTGTTTCGATGTTCAATATTATTGTTGCAAACGTCTGTCATATCTTGCATTTAATTCCTGCAAAATCTCGTTGGTTATGTTATACTTTTGTTTACCATAAATCAGGCTACCGCCCAGGGTATTATTCAGTATAAGGTCATATTTTTTGTCTTTATTGTAATGCTTCACAAAGTTCGAAACACTGTCATAAAGCTCCTGGTTGATACTCTGCTCTCTTGCCATCAAATTATTCGATAACTGTTGATTGAGTTTTTCCAGTTCTTGCTGTTCTGCAAGCAACTCTTGTTGCTGTGCCTCAGCCGATGATTGTGTTAAAAAACCTCCGCGTTGCACCTTCTCCTGAAATGCCTGGTAATTTTTCTGAAACTTCTGCATCCTTTGTTCAAGTTCCCGCTGCGATTGCTTTTGCTGCGAAGTAAACTGTTTGTTAAGCTCTTTTGCTAATTTATAATTCATAAGAAGGGAGTCTGTATTGATATAAGCAACCCTTAGACTGGCTTGCTGATTATCCTGAGCTTTTATCTCTTCTTTATCTTGCTCAACATTTTCATCGGTGCTATAATTGCCTACAATAACCCAAATCAACACTGCTGCCAAAATTATCTCGATAACCAAATTTTTCTTATTCATAAAATCATTATTTAGTTTTCACAATATTATTAATTGTTTCTGTTTTGATTCAAATATGCAAAAATAACCAATTATTGCATAATGAATAACTAAGAATCTCTTTTTATACAAGTCTGTTAAATATTATGAAACAAACATGAACCGAGTTTGCGAGCTCGGCAAAGCCTATGTTTAAAATTGACTCTGTCAAGCCCCTCGGAGTTCATCGAGAGTTCCATCCAATCAATGAAAATTAAAATTTAAACGGATGAAAAGCGATAAAAAACTTCTACCCAAATTGAGCGATTATTCCCTTCGGTCATGAGCTAAAGGTTCTCGCTCACGATAAAGAAATTGTATGCATTTCACCTCAACTATTCGGTGAAATCCGACAATTTCTAAATCGGGGTTACACCTAACTAAAGCGCTTTTTCACTAAGTTCAAACCGCTCAACTTAGTTTCTAAAAACAATAATAAGAAGACAGCATTCTATGTTATAGAAAACTAATCCATGAATTTTAAAACAAATTTAATATTAGTATATTTAGGGTTTAATTATATCCTTTATTATAAATAGCAGGAAGAAATGGACGAAATGAAGTTTAGCAAAAAACCGGGAGCAAAAGAGAAAAGATACCAGCATATTATTGATGCTGCCGAAAAAATCCTGATTCAAAAAGGATATGAGAATGCCACTTTTAATGATTTTGCAGATACAGCGAATTATAATAAGCGCACCCTTTATCTGTATTTTCCTGATAAAGATGACCTTTTTGCAGCAGTTGTACTCAGGATATTAACCCGTTTGAGTCAACATGTTGAGAAGAATATTGATACAAACAAAAGTGGTCTTGAAATACTTTTGGACATTGCCAATGCATATTTCACCTTTTTCTATGTAAATAAATCATATTACAAACTGCTCTGGTCTTTCGAAGATAAGTATTTCGTTTTTACAGAAAGCAACCACACCTCCCCTAACATCAATAAGACCTATCATATTAGAAGAAAAAACATAGAGTTAATCTCAGACACCTACCAAAAAGGATTGGATGATGGCTCCATTAAGGTAAAAAAGGATCCTTTCCTAATTATTACATTACTGTGGAGTCAAACACTCGGCGTTTTACAATTGATATCCAGGGGAGAAAATATGTTGGCCAAAAGTTACAAAGTTGCCCCCAAAAAGTTAATTACAGAACAAATAAGACATTTGGAAGAAAAGCTTACTAAAGCGGATGGCTGATAAAGGGAAATAAAAACCTAATGACTTTTATAGAAAAGACACTCAGTTTCCAGACACTCCTTATTGCGAAGATGAAACCCACAAACAATCGGGTTTGGTTTATCAAGGGTTATATTAAGTGTTTCGCTCAGCCAGGTGATACCTTCCAGAATTGCAATATAGGTATTACGCTTACAACAACGAGGTCCCCCATATTTGGATACCTGCATTAGCCCGGCTGCAGTTACAGCATGAAGTTTTGCCCATTTCTTTTCCGACAAAGCGGTGGTTTTTGTAATATAACTAACAAAGGCCCCAAGCCCCAATACAGCACCACATCCTCCATTGGTACCACAAATATTTCCGGGAATTTTAACCATTCTGGTTCTTAAAATCTTAAGGGCTTCCCTCAGATTTTTTATATTTCCGGTTGCATTATTGTATGTAGTAAGCAGAGCAGCCGGAACCAAAAAATGATGTTCAGGTCCATGTAGATTAAACAATTTGTTTTCCATAATTCTATTGACAAAAACGAGTGGGTTTGTGCCTTCATAATTAAGGCATTCGGACTGGATTAAGTCGTTGGCATCAACCCTGTGGCAGGCATCGCAAACAAAATGTCCGTTGTCACAAAAAATATCGGTTTCAATATCTTTTTCACAGTAGTAACACTTGTGTTTCTCGAAAGAAGTATTATAGGTAAGCGGCTTTCCACATACAGCACAGCCGCTTTTCTGAATTAAAAAACGGTTTCGAATCATAAAAATTATACACTAACTTCATTCAACTCAAATGGAATTTTTATCAGGGTCGAATACATCTGCCCGTCCCCAAGAACCTCTTCATCATCATAGTTCCATTTAATATGAATATCTTTGCCATGCATCAAATGCTCTTCCAGTTTCTTCATTATCAGGAGTATCATCCTGTTAGATGAAGAATTGAAGTATTCGATGTACATATCCATAATAATTTTGTGGTCAATCTCAGGCAGATTGTTATCTATCCAGTCAAAAATGGGTTGATAGAATTCAACTGGATCTTCAGGAAAAGACCGGCCTTTTATTTCATACTTCTGGCTTTCAGGATCTAAAAGTACCTGTGGTGTTGTTTCCGTACCTTCCCAAAAGAGCTTATCCATGGCGCTAAAATTTTAGTAAAGATAAAAAAAAAGTTATGCAATTCTACGACATATTGCTGATTTATCAAACAAATAAGGCTGATTATTAAGTTCTAATAACATTTAAAACATTTTACTAAAAAAATGGTTTCTTCTAGCATGTGAAAAACACAAATGCTTTTCATGACAAGTTTTAAATAACGTGAGTTCGATTTAAATTTTCAAATTCAGATTGGAATAAAAAACTGATAGACAAAGCCTGTTACGATATAATCGGAAGCATATTTTTGAGGAATAGCGAGCTATTGCGATAAAAAATAACGAAGTATATCTGTTTTTTACACAAAGCTTAGTTTTTTAACGCTTATAAACAGCAATGTTCTTCCTAAAAACCATGTAACATAGCTTCCTATTACGCATGATTTTAAATTGAATCTTACTATTTCTAAGCGTTCTGAAACATAGTTCAATCAAATTCCAAAAGACAATAATACAATGAGGTTAATTAAGAATTTTTCGTCGAATTCACGTTTAATAAACAAAACAACTGTTTTTTTGTCTAGGTTAAAGGGAATTTAAAATGTAATAAACATTCAATCAATATGTCAACATTTGAAATAAAAATGCCCAAAATGGGTGAAAGTGTTCAGGAGGCAACGATTACTAAATGGTTTATCGAAAAAGGTCAGTCTGTAGAAGAGGATGAGGCCTTACTTGAAATAGCCACAGACAAAGTTGACTCAGAGGTACCAAGTCCTGTTGAGGGCAAAGTCATTGATATTAAATACGAAACCGGTGATGTAGTTGCAGTCGGTGAAGTAATTGCAATTATAGACCTCACAGGGGAAGAAGAAATTGTTGAAGACACTTCTGAAGAAAAAGGCGATGAAGAAAAAGATTCGCCAGAAGAGAAAGAGGCTCCTGAAAAAGAGCAAGAAGAAGATAAAAAAGAGCCCCCGAAAGAATCATCAGATTTGAATCAAAAATCCAACAGGTTCTATTCTCCTCTAGTGCGCAATATAGCCAAAGAAGAAAAAGTAACCTTTGAAGAACTTGAGCAAATCGAGGGAACAGGAAATGAAGGTAGAGTCCGGAAACAGGATATTCTTGCATATATTGAAAACAGAGGAAGCTCAGCCAAACAAGGCGAAAAACAACCAGGTACTGCTTCTAAACAACCTGCCGACAGCAAGCAACCGGCTTCCGAAGGTGGTGGTGTAGCTCCTTCCGTAAGTGGACAAGATGAAATTATTGAGATGAACCGCATGCGCAAAGTCATTGCAGAACGAATGGTAAACAGCAAGCATACAGCTGCACACGTGACCAGCATGGTAGAGGTCGACGTTGAAAATCTTGTTCAATGGCGAAACCAAAAGAAAAAAGCATTCCAGGATCACGAGGGTATAAAACTAACATTTATGCCTATGTTTATTGAGGCAGTTAGCAAAGCATTAAAAGATTACCCTTTGGTTAATGTTGCTATCGACGGAGATAAAATCATCAAGAAAAAAGACCATAACATTGGTATTGCAGTTGCGTTGCCCGGAAACAACCTGATAGTGCCCGTTATCAAAAAAGCAGATCACAAAAACATAACAGGTCTTGCGCATGAACTTAATAATCTTGCACAAAAAGCTCGCGACAATAAGCTGACAATGGACGAAATTCAGGGAGGAACTTTCTCTATTTCGAACTTCGGCAGCTTTGGTAATGTAATGGGCACACCTATAATAAACCAGCCCGAATCTGCAATTCTAGCAGTAGGCACAATTGAGAAAAAGCCTGCAGTGGTAGAAACCGAGTACGGAGATATTATAGTTCCACGTCACAAAATGTTTCTCTCGCTGACATATGACCATCGCGTTATTGATGGAGCCCTCGGCGGAGCCTATGTAAAAAGAGTAGCAGATTATTTAGAGCAATTCGATAAAAACAGAACATTATAAAATTCCTAATAAGATGGCTAAAACTAAAAAATATAGTATTAAAACTACCGATAAAAAAACACTTGAAAAATGGTATAGCCTATTAACAGTGGGGCGTGCCATAGATGAAAAAGCACCCAATTACCTGAAACAGGCAATAGGATGGTCATACCATGCCCCCTATGCAGGCCACGATGGTATTCAGCTTGCTATTGGTCAGGTGTTTGAAAAGGGGAAAGACCACCTGTTCCCTTATTACAGAGATATGATGACAGCCTTTTCGGCCGGTCTCACAGCAGAAGAACTCATCCTTAACGGAATATCAAAAGACACTGATCCGGCATCAGGCGGAAGGCATATGTCAAACCACTTTGCCAAACCAGAATGGAACATACACAATGTATCATCATGTACAGGTAACCATACCCAGCAAGCTGCCGGAATAGGCCGCGCGATGAAGTACTACAATGGTGAGGGTGTAATTATAAGCTCTCAGGGAGAATCATCTGTTTCTGAAGGTTATGTTTACGAAGCAATTAATGGTGCCTCGCGGGAAGAAATGCCAGTAATTTTTGTTTTCCAGGATAATGGATATGGAATTGCCGTACCTAAAGAGGACCAAACAGCCAACCGCAAGGTAGCTGATAATTTCAGTGGCTTTAAAAACCTGAAAATCATTCATTGTAATGGTAAAGATGTGTTCGATTCAATGAACGCAATGCGGGAAGCCAAAGAGTGGGCGCTTGAAAACCAGCAGCCGGTAATAGTACATGCCAACTGTGTGCGTATTCACTCCCACTCCAACAGCGACCGCCATGAACTTTACCGCGATGAGAACGAACGTAATTACGTAAAAGAATACGATCCAATAGCCAAATATCGCAGAATGCTTTTGCGCTATGAGCGTTTTACGGAAAAAGACCTTGAAAAAATAGAGGAAGAAGCCAAAAAAATTGTAAAAGATGCCCATAGAAAAGCACTCAAAGCGCCGGATCCAAAACCAGATTCTATTTTTGATTATGTGAGCCCGGAACCATACAAAGCTTCAAAATACCCCGATGGAACGCACAACGACACCGGCAACAAAAAGAAACTTATTGAAGCACTTAATGAAACGCTCAAAGCTGAATTTAAAGCCAATCCCGATACATTCCTATACGGCCAGGATGTGGCACACAAAGACAAAGGAGGTATTTTTAATGTATCGAAAGGATTGCAGCAAGAATTTGGTAAAGACCGGGTTTTTAATGGCCCCATCGCTGAAGATTACATTACAGGTACAGCTAATGGAATGAGTCGGTTTGACGAAAAAATTAGGGTAGTGATTGAAGGGGCTGAATTTGCGGACTATTTCTGGCCTGCCATGGAACAATTGGTAGACTCAACACATGACTACTGGCGTTCAAACGGTAAATTCGTGCCAAACGTAACCATCAGACTTGCCTCTGGCGGATATATCGGAGGTGGCCTTTACCACAGTCAAAACATTGAAGGTGCACTTTCAACATTGCCAGGGTTAAGAATTGTTTATCCATCGTTTGCCGATGATGCCGCCGGCCTATTGCGTACTTCAATGCGTAGTCGGGGAATGACCATGTTTATGGAGCCCAAAGCACTCTATAACGATCCCAAAGCGGCCACACCAATACCCGAAGACTTTGAAGTACCCTTTGGAAAAGCCAGAATACGCAGAGCAGGTGAAGATATTACCATTGTGACCTATGGAAATACAACCCATATGTCGCTCGATGCTGCTGAAAAATTGCAGGAAGAGCTCAATATGTCAGTAGAGGTTATTGATATCAGATCAATAATACCACTTGATACAGATACCATAATCGAATCGGTTAAAAAAACCAATAAAGTACTGGTGGTACATGAAGACAAAGTATTTAGTGGTTTTGGTGCTGAAATAGCTGCTCAAATATCAGATGCAGCCTTTGAATACCTCGACGGTCCTATAATGCGTGTAGGCTCAACATTTACACCAGTTGGGTTCAACCGCATATTAGAAAAAGCAATTTTACCAGATACTGACAAAATATACGCATCGCTTAAAAAATTAGCTGAATACTAAAAAGATCACACATGAAAAAGACAGGATTATTCTATAGTTTCAATACACACAAAACTGCCCAGGTCGCTCAAAAAATCAAAGAGCTTTGGGAAGGAGATATTGATGAAATTAACGTCGAAAAAGCTTCTGATGAGCAATTAATGGCTTACGACAACTATATAATGGGTGTCCCCACCTGGTTTGACGGAGAACTTCCCAATTATTGGGATGAATTGGTTCCTGCACTTGAAGACATGAATTTCAAGGGAAAAACCTTTGCCATATTTGGCAATGGAGACCAAAAAGGGTACCCGGAGAATTTTGGAGATGGCGTAGGAATTATGGCTGAGATAGTCGAAAAACAAGGCGGCAAAGTTATCGGCTACACAGAGGCCGACGATTATGAATTTGAAAGCTCAAGAGCTTTGCACGATGGCAAATTTGTAGGGCTTCTGCTTGATTTCGAAAATCAGGCCCGAAAAAATAACAGCCGAATAAAAAACTGGGTTAAACAAATTGCCAATCAAATGGTTTCATAAATAGAACAACTAAAAAGTTACTGTTATGCCAAAACTCAAAACTAATTACATGGGACTGGATCTGAAAAACCCTTTAATTGTAGGAGCCAGCAACCTAACCACAAAACCAGCAAATGCGAAAAAGCTAGAAGAAGCAGGAGCTGCTGCTATTGTATATAAATCACTTTTTGAAGAAGAATTGGAACTTGATGCGCTTAAACTCTCACAAGAGTTAGACGAGTATGATGAGCGGCATGCTGAAATGGTTAATCTCTTTCCAAGTATTGACCATGCCGGCCCCGATGAGTATCTATATGAATTGCAAGAAGTGGTTGATGCAGTAAGTATCCCTGTTATAGCAAGTGTAAATGCGGTCAAGAAAACCATGTGGGTGGAATATGCTAAAAAAATAGCAGAAACAGGAGTAGCAGCCCTGGAGTTGAACTTTTATTATATTCCCTCAGAAATGGATCGAGTAGCATCAGCAGTTGAAGATGAACAGATTGAAATATTGGAACAACTCAAAAAAGAGATCGACATCCCGGTTTCTGTTAAGATCAGTCCTTATTATACAAATACGCTAAACTTCATTAAAAAACTTGATGAAGCTGGAGCAGATGGAATTATAATGTTTAACCGCCTTTTCCAGCCCGAGATTAATATAGAAACCGAGCAAAACGAGTATCCCGATAATTTTAGCCAAAGCGACGACAAGAAACTTTCATTGCGTTTTGCTGCCCTGGCTTATGATAATATTGATGCACAAATTATAGCCAGCAATGGTATTCATACCGGAGAAGACTTAATTAAAGTTCTCTTAGCAGGTTCAGATGCTGTTCAGGTAGTATCAACTCTTTATAAAAATGGGTTCGACGCGATTCCAAAAATGCTGGACGAATTAACAGCATGGATGGATAAAAAGGGATACAAATCTATTGATGATTTCAAAGGTAAGATGTCTAAAAAGAACATTAAAGATCCATACGCATATCGCAGAGCTCAGTATATAGACATTCTTTTAAATTCAGAAGAAATTTTCAAATTCAATCCGCAACATTAATAGTAATTCATTTCATGATAAAGCGACTGGTTATTTCAATCAGTCGCTTTTTTATGCAAAAAAAAAGAGGCAGTAAACTACCTCTTTTAAATTAACCTATTGTGGTTATTTTATTTTTTAACCGTTTTTACAATAGCTTCAAAAGCTTGTGGATGGTTCATTGCAAGGTCGGCTAATGTTTTACGGTTTATCTGGATATTGTGCTTGTGAATTTTACCCATGAATTCTGAGTAAGACATTCCGTAATTCCTAACTGCAGCATTGATACGCTGGATCCACAGTGCACGGAAATTACGTTTTTTAGTTCTACGGTCGCGGTACTGGTAACTTAATGCTTTTTCATGCGCATTTTTAGCTACGGACCACACATTTTTTCTTGCACCAAAGTAACCTTTGGTTTGTTTTAATACTTTTTTTCTTCTTGCTCTTGATGCAACAGAATTTACTGATCTTGGCATAACATCAAATTTTACGAATTAACAGCGTTCTTTTTCAGAATCTTTAAGGCTGCGTCATTCAAGGTTAATAATTACTTGAGCGCTAAACACTCTTTTACATTTTTCAAATTACTCTTGTCTACTATGGTATAGTAACCAAGATTACGCTTACGTTTCTTCTCCTTTTTTGTCAGGATGTGACTTTTGTAAGCATGCTTTCTCTTAATTTTACCAGTCGCTGTAATCGCAAAGCGTTTTTTAGCGCTGGATTTAGTTTTCATCTTAGGCATCCTTCTACAATTTATATTCTACTTCAAAAATAGCTTTCAATTACTTTTTGGGTGCAATAAACATTGTCATACGTTTGCCTTCTAGTTTCGGAAGTTTTTCAACCTTACCGTATTCTTCCAAATCCTGGGCCAGACGTAACAACAAAATCTCACCTTTGTCTTTAAACAAAATGGTACGTCCTTTAAAAAACACGTATGCTTTCAGTTTAGCACCATCCTGAAGAAATTTCATGGCATGATTCTTTTTGAAATTATAATCATGCTCATCTGTATTGGGACCAAACCTGATCTCTTTGATTACAACTTTAGTAGATTTGGCTTTCATCTCCTTTTGTTTCTTTTTCTGTTCATAAAGAAACTTATTGTAATCCACAATTTTACATACAGGTGGGTCAGCTTTTGGCGATATCTCAACCAAATCGAGCGCATGCCCTTCCGACATTTTAATCGCTTCACTTAGCGGGTAAATGCCGGGGTTGTCTACATTATCACCAACAACTCTTACTTGTTGGGCTCTAATCCCTTCGTTGATTCTGAAACGTGGCTCGTCATTTCTATGACTGGGCCTCTTTTTTCTTCTTTTTTGCGCGATTGTTAAATCCTCCTTCTTTAGTTCAACATAATTTGAAAAAACCTGTGTTTACAGGGTTCGCAAAATAGTGCTGCAAATATCCTAATAAATTTTAACTATACGAAAAATTTTCACTACAAAAATGCGTGTTTCTGTTGAAAAAAAATACTTTAGCTTAAAATTTCTTAAAATGCACATTGGTTTACTTTCCGATACTCATGGTTTTTTACATCCTGCAGTTCAAAAACACCTTAAAGATGTAGATGAAATATGGCATGCCGGTGATATTGGATCTCTACAGGTGCTTCAAAAACTGGAAGAATTAGCACCCGTACGTGCTGTTTTTGGAAATATTGATGATGCCAATTTAAGGCGACAACTCCCTGAAATACTTAACTATAACATTGGTAATTACAAAATTTTAATGACCCATATTGGCGGATACCCGGGTAACTACGCAGCAGGCATCAGGCAAATACTCTACGATAACAAACCTAATTTATTTATCAGTGGGCATTCGCATATTCTTAAGGTCAAACCCGATCAAAAATTTAAACTTTTACACATTAATCCGGGGGCAGCAGGGCTTCAGGGGTTTCATCAGGTTTGTACACTTGTGCGCTTTCGCATTACAAACACTATTGAAGACCTTGAAGTAGTTGAGTTCCCTAAAAAAAGGAGCTGATGGTGTCATCAACTCCTTTAGTGTTATGGTGATAGATCAATTTAATCTACAACCTGCTATGAGCATGTTTTATTTCACATCAATTGCCCTTGGACCTTTATCCATAGCTTCCTCTTTCTTGGGAAGTGTTATGTAAAGGATGCCGTTTTCCTGGTGGGCTTGAACTTTATCCTGCTCAATTTCATCTGATAAATTAAATGCCCTTTTAAAAGAATCCTGAACAAATTCTTGCTTTAAATACGCAGGCCCTTCATCATTCTTTGTCTCTTGTTTTTCATAGCTGATGGTTAATACATCATCTTCCAGCTGAATATTGATATCTGATTTGTCAATACCCGGAACATAAATTTGCATTTCTAACCTATCCTTATAATCAGCAATATTAACATCTGGAAGCTTATTATAACCAAAAGCATTAGAAGCAACGGGGTTATTTAAAGCGTTACTAAATCCCTTATAACCGGGACGTCTGGTTGTGAAAACAGTAGGTATCATAATTATCTCCTTTCTTAATAAATTATTTTTGTTTCTTTGTGTTTTTATTTGCAAGGTGTGTACCAAGCGGAAAAACAAGCCAATTTGACACACCTACCCTGTTATACAATGCCAAATTGACAATATGAGTAAATGAAAAAAACACAAAACACTAAGGCTCAAATCGCAGCCTTCCTCACTGCACTGTTCTGGGGTTATTCATTCACCTGGACAACCCAGGTACTGGAGTTTTTCGATCCCATGTCTATTATTTTTATGCGACTGGTTATAGCGCTTTCGCTAATGATTCCGTTGATGATTGCACTAAGGATGCGAGAAAAAGTTAGATTAAAGGATATGGGTGCACTGGCCCTTTTGGGTTTCTTTCAACCCTTTTTGTATTTCATTTTCGAAACATATGGAGTCAAACTTACCACCTCCACCCTATCAAGTGTAATTATCTCAACAATTCCGTTGCTGGTGCCAGTAGGCGCATTTTTAGCCTTTAAAGAGCAACTAACACTTTTAAATATTGCAGGAATAATAATTTCCTTTTCAGGAGTTACCCTTATTGTACTGGAGCGCCGTCTTGATTTTCAAGGTGGTTATTGGGGTGTAATCATTCTATTTATGGCTGTAATAACTGCAATCATTTATATGATTTTATTGAGGAAGCTGGCAGGTAAGCACAATGTTTTTACGATTAATATCTATCAGAATATTTTTGGGTTGATATACTTCCTGCCATTTTTCATAAAAAATGGGGTGCCTACACTTATGAAAATCGATTTTTCTTTTAGCTGGATTTTTCCACTTGTAGCGCTTGCAGTGTTTGGTAGTGCTGCAGCATTTTTACTTTTTACTTATGCAATAGGCAAAATAGGGGCAACCAGAGCTGCTGCTTACAACAACCTGGTACCGGTAGTAACCGCCATAGCGGCTTATTTTAAATTTGCAGAAGATATCTCATTCCAAAAAACAGCTGGTATTGCCATTGTAATAGCAGGACTGTTTCTTGTTCAGAGGCAAAAGCAACTCAACAATTAATTATTGCTTACACCTGCTTTTATTTGACCCCAATTCTCTCCTTTTTTTATGCGGGTAACCTGCATTTCGCTAATGCAAAAAAGCTGTGCAATAACTTTTTGCTTAACCCCGCGCTCAAGCATCGATTTAAGTAATACGATATCTTGTTTACCAAGTTTAGAATTGGTCACTTTACGTTTCCTGGGAATCTCACGATTTCGCTGGTGCAAGCGACTCAAAATTCTATCGTAACCGTTTTTACGGTTTACCCACTGCAAATTTCTGTAATAATTATTCCCTTTGTTCCAATCAAGGTGCACAACCATGTCATCATGCGGACCTTTGGGCACAAAAGCCATAGCGGTAAGCTTATGTACCAAAACAGTTTTTCTTTTTCCGTTTATTCTTACACAAACAGATTTAAACCCTTTGGTGCTACTCTGCTTGAGTATTTTACCTTCAGGGTTTGTTGAAAAACTTTTTACACGTCCATAATCACTGATCATGTACTTCTCAACTGTACCGGGAATAAATTTCCAATTCTCATCCTGGATGCGACGCAAATTACGTCCATCCGGATGCCGGACAGCAATTTTTCTCATATGTTGTTCATCTAACGGGTAGTGCAAAAATAGAAAAATTCTATAAAACACCCTATAGAATAAAGAAAATCAACCGTTCACAGCAAAACAACAATGATGACTTTAAATGGTGTTCTAATTGCAGCATTGGGGGCCACCAGATTGTGATGGTGGCATGGGCGTTATTTCCTCTCTCCCATTTCCACCTTTTGAATGCCCCTGACGCATACCACGCCCCCGACCTCTATCGAGACCATGCCGGCCGCGAATACGATTGAGCATAAAGTGTTTAAACTGGTGTTCGGTATAAAACATCTGAAGTATTTCCTCATCACTCATGAAGGTTCTAAGCTTATTTATATAGCGCTCCTGTATATCTTTTCGCTGGTCGTCAAAATTCAAAAACCGTTTTAAAGCTGCCTCTCCATTATTTGTATCTAACTCGCCTTCGACATATTTGATCAAAAAACTTCTTTGCGCCCGCCATAAGCTATCACGCTGTTGTGAATATGCATTATACACCGGCCAGAATTTTTGAGCTTCTTTTTCGGTAAGATTCATCTCTTCAGTAAAAAAACCAATCTTTTCGCTCTTATAAAATCTGCCCGGCCTGAAATCATGATTTTCTTGCGTAGGTTCTTCATTGTCGCACGCGTTAAACAAACCTGCTAAAGCAAAAATTACTAATATTTGTAATATTTTCATGGTCTATCGTTATTTAATGTCCTGTAAAACTAATCATTTCCGTACAAAACTTCTTCATTGGCATACCCTGTTTGAATCAGGTAGGCATCATCTTCATTCGTAAGCTCACTTTCCTGACCCTCTTCAGAATAATACTTTAACATTTGCATATCGTAACTGTATAGTTCAGCTTCTACTCCTGCAGCTAAAAGTTCGGTTTCAGATGTTTGCTGCTGATACATATACAACCAACCTCCACCTACGGAAATTAATAAAACAACTGCGGCAGCCGCTCGAAACCATACCTTGTTTAAAGCAATTACCTTTGGTTTCTTTGAAACAGTTTTTTCCAGTATATCATTCTTCAATTCGTCAAAGTACTGGTTCGGCACCCGAAAAGGTTGCGCTTTAAGTTCTGTTTTATGTACTTTTTTATTAGTCATCTCTATTATTACTTATATTTATGACTCATTAACCATTAAAAGGTTTAATGCTCAATTATTTCTGCTTTTATAGTTTCTTCGATTTTTTTTACGGCATGATGGTAAGAAGCCTTCAGGGCACCTACAGAGGTTTCCAGGATATCTGCAATATCCTGGTATTTCATCTCATCAAAATATTTCATATTGAAAACCAGCCGCTGTTTCTCGGGCAGCTTTAGTATTGCTTTTTGAAGTTTTGTCTGAATTTCATCTCCATCAAACCATTCATCACTTTCGAGCGATTGACTCAGGTTGAAAAGGTGTTCATCGAGATTATCGGCTTCTGTACGTTTCTGTTTTTGCAAAAATGAGAGAGCCTCATTCGTAGCAATCCGGTATAACCAGGTGTAAAACTTACTGTCATGGCGAAAGGCGTGCAAATTTTGATAAACCTTAACCCACGTATTCTGCACAACATCATTGGTATCTTCATGGGTTATTAAAATTTTACGTACATGCCAGTACAGCCGTTCGTTATAACGATCAAGCAACCCCGCAAAAGCAAGCTCACTTTTGCGGGTTTTACGCCTGATCAATTTTATTAGTTGTTCGTCAGATTTTTTTTCCATGGACTTTGCATCACAAGTCCCCGGGAATTTTATTTACGGCTAACAGCACGTTTTACAGCCTCGACTAAATTTTCTGTAGTTAAACCGTATTTTTTCATCAACTCCTCGGGTTTACCGCTCTCTCCGAATGTATCATCTACAGCTACCATCTCCAATGGTGCAGGAACATTGCGCCCTAAAACCTGGGCAATACTTTCGCCCAATCCACCATTCATTAGATGTTCTTCGCAGGTTACAGCGGCTTTGGTTTTGCTTACTGATGCTATGACTGCATCTACATCCAAAGGTTTAATTGTATGAATATTAATCAGCTCAACTGATATTTGCTCTTTTTCGAGCAAGTTGACGGCTTCAGCTGCTTTTAGCAACATATGTCCGGTGGCAAAAATCGTCACATCTGATCCTTCGTGCATATTCACGGCTTTGCCAATCACAAACTCCTGATTTTCTGGTGTAAAGTTGGCAACTTTTGGTCGACCAAAACGCAAATAAACCGGACCTTCCATTTTAGCAACTGCTTTTGTGGCAGCTTTGGTTTGGTTATAATCAGCCGGATTAATTACAGTCATATTTGGCAACATTTTCATCATGCCCAAATCCTCCATAATCTGGTGTGTAGCACCATCTTCGCCCAGCGTAATACCAGCATGAGAAGCTGCAATTTTTACATTTTTTTGCGAGTAAGCAATGGATTGTCTCACCTGATCATAGACTCTTCCAGTAGCAAAATTTGCAAATGTAGCAGCGAAAGGTACTTTTCCACCAATGGTTAAGCCTGCAGCAACGCCCATCATATTGGCTTCTGCAATTCCTGACTGGAAAAACCTTTCAGGAAATTCTTCAGCAAAATCACCCATTTTCAAGCTTCCTGTCAGGTCAGCACACAGACCTACCACATTTTCATTTTCACGTGCAGCCTCTACTAATCCTGCACCAAATCCCGATCGGGTATCTTTGTTTCCGGTATTGTTTATTTCAATCATGTTGTAAGTAATTTTCGTGCAAAAATAATCAATAAAAAGTAACCCTGACAGATGCACCCGATTTTATTTCAAACTCCTTTTTAATTGCCTCCAGGACATTGTGTGCAGAGATTGGCCTGTAAATGGCCATATATTTTCCGGGGAGTAGCACCAGCGAACTAAACGACTCATCCTCAGGCAAATTAGCCACCCACTTCACTTTATCATTTTGAATCACGTACACAGCGCAATACCCATTCTGATAGGCTGAGAAATTAGCTATGCCCGGTTCCGGAATTTGTATTTTGGTAGTATGGCTCTGCGAAATTTCTACACTATCAATCTTTAATCGTGGCAGAGTTAGTACCTCTATATTGTAATATCCGGTGATATACCGCTCTTTTCGTTCTACAGTTTGTACATGTACCAATTCGCCTTTTAAATCTTCTACCAGGAATTGCAAATCGCGATATTGAGCACCTTTTGGTCTTTTCAATAATAATGTTCCTCGCGGGGCATCGATTCCAATAATATTATGCGTACCGGGGGAAATGGAAATTGAATCTTTTGAAATAGGAGGCAATGTATGCACAACCATGCGATAATCTGATAATGGATCTAAAATTATGGTATCTGGCACACCTTTTAAGTTGATGGTATGAAAATAATTGTACCGTGGCATTTTACTGAACATATCATAAAATGTCATGCCTACATTGGTTTCGGTAGCATTACCATAGGCATCAAGTAAATTAACCTGAACAGTAGTATTATTAAGGGCCTGGGAAATTACCACACCCATTACATCTTCGAACCTGTCCTCATTGGAAGCATCATAATATTTACCCACACAATTAAAGGTTTCTTTAAAATCTGGATCCAGTCCTATACCAACAACAAATGGTTTTAAAATGATACCCCGTTTTTGCAAATCTCTAGAAACAGCACATGGATCACCTTCACATGCTTCAATTCCGTCTGTAATTAAAATAATTACATTGCGGCAATCATCGTTTGGAAAATCTTTGGCGGCCTGCTGAAGCGAATAAGCTATTGGGGTTGTGCCTTTAGGCTCAAGCATTTTCAGTTTCATCTGAATCCTGCCTGCATTTTTTTCTGCAAAAGGCACTTCCAGCCTGGTATCTTCGCAATCCTGGGGCGGCACATAACTTTGATGACCATAAACCCGCAATGCCATTTCTACGTTATCTTTTTTATCCAGGCTATCGACCATCCTTGACAATAGTCGTCGTGCCACATCAATTTTCCTGGCACTTTCCCAATTACCAGTCATACTTCGTGAAGCATCGAGCACAAATAAAATCCTGGTACAACGGTCTGGCTGCTGTCCAAATGATGTAGTAGTTATGATAAGTAAAATTATGGCTATTAATATTTGTCTCATGGTATTTAAATAAAGCGATGTTTAATTAAAAAAATATTGGAACCCAACATTAAAAACACCAAATTTGTTAGAATATTTGACAATTGTATGTTTGGGCGACCAAAACACTCTACAAATTAACGAAAAAGATTGAGATCTATGCAAATAAACGAACTGATTGGATTTCTTAATACGCTTTATCCACCTCAATTCCAGGAATCATACGACAATTCAGGCTTGCTTGTAAGCCGCGACAACAATGAGATTAGCAAAGCCTTACTCACCCTTGACATCACTCCGGAAGTTATGGATGAAGCTATTAAAGTTAATGCAGATCTGATCATAGCGCACCATCCTGTAATTTTTAAGCCACTTAAAAAGATCCATCACAAAAGTCCTGTAGAAAAAATTATTCGTAAGGCACTTGCCCATGACATTGCAATTTACAGCGCCCATACAAATATGGACAGTGCCCGGGGTGGAACAAACGATAAACTTTGTGAATTACTTAATTTAAAAAACTGTGAGGTACTTTCGCCAATTAAAGACTACCTGTACAAGCTGGTAATATTTGTACCAGAAGCCCAGGCCAATGATGTACGGCAGGCTATTTTTGATGCCGGAGCCGGAACCATAGGTGAATATGACAGTTGCAGCTACAATCTGGAAGGCAAAGGTAGTTTCAGGGCAGGTAAAAATACAGACCCGTTTGTGGGTGAAAAAGGAAAGTTACACTTTGAAGCCGAAACCCGTGTGGAGACAATTGTTCCGAAACATTTGCTTCAACAAAGCATTAATAATATGAAAGCAGCACACCCATATGAAGAAGTTGCTTTCGATGTATATCCGCTTGCAAACAACTTTGAAGCAGCCGGGTTAGGAAGAATTGGCGTATTAGAAAATTCAATGTCGCAAGAAGAGTTTTTAAAACTTGTAAAAGCACAATTAGGTGCTGATCATTTAAGATTCAGTGGAACGGCTAAAAAAATTAGTAAGGTAGCCCTTTGCAGTGGAAGTGGCAGCTCTTTGGCACGGGCTGCAGCTACCCAAAAAGCTGATGCATATATCTCAGCAGACTTTAAATATCATGAATTTCAGGATGCTGCAGAACATTTACTGGTAATAGATGCAGGACATTATGATACAGAAAAATTTGTAAAAGATATATTTTATCAACATATTACCGAAAAATTCCCTAAATTTGCACTCTATTTATCAAAAGTGAATACGAATCCAATCAATTTATATTAGGTATGGCAAAAAAAGCTTCGAAAGCAACCACGACAGATATGAAGGTGGAAGATAAGCTCAAAGCGCTTTACGAGCTGCAGTGTGTGGATAATGAAATTTTCAAGATTCATACTTTACGTGGCGAATTACCGCTCGAAGTTCAGGATCTTGAAGACGAACTAGCCGGTCTTGACACACGCATTAAAAAACTTGAAGAGGATATAAACAACCTTAACAAAGAGGTAAGCCACAAGAAGACCGAGATCACCAATTCGGAAGAACTCATTAAGAAATACAATGAGCAACAAATGAATGTCCGGAATAACAGGGAATATGAATCTATTTCGAAAGAGATTGAGTTCCAGACCCTGGAGATCGAATTGGCTGAAAAGCGCATCAAAGAGTATACCGGTGCAATAGAACAGAAAAAAGAGAGCATCGATAAATCGAAAGCGGCTTATGAAGACCGCATGAAAGATTTAGACGCTAAGAAAGGAGAGCTGGATAAAATTATTGATGAAACTGCCAAAGAAGAGAAAAAACTTGAAAAACGTGCAGGAGAAATCTCTAAAAAAGTTGAAGAGCGCCTTTTAAATGCTTACCAGCGTATTAAAAATAATACACAAAACCGCATTGCAGTTGCCTCGGTAGAACGTGATGCATGTAGTGGATGTTTCAACCGTATTCCACCACAGCGTCAGGTTGATATTCAGAACCGTAAAAAGCTTATCGTTTGTGAGTATTGCGGGCGTATTTTAGTCGACCCGGGTATGACTGACGAAGTAAACTGTGGAAACAAAAAATAAAAATATCAGCAAAATTTACATGCAAAGAGAGAAGCCCACGGGTTTTTCTCTTTGTTGTTTTGGTCTGTTCTTTTTACTCTTTCTCATCCCTGCAATAAGCTACGGGCAGCGTATAAAAAAAGAAATTTACCACAATGCGCTGAATGGCAACTTCACCCGGAGCGCCACGCTAGCCACTGACATTGAAAGTACAGAAACAAATCCGGCAATAGCTACCCCTACCCTGATATCGGCAACCATTGAAGCCTTTCTGAAAGGCACACCTGAAAAAATCAGCAGCGCATCAAAACGGATTGAGAAAATACTGAAGCAACATAACATATCCAAATACGATAAACTTTTTGCTTATACTGCTAAAAGCATGCTTAATGCTCTTGAAGAAGAGTATGTTGCAAGCCTTTACGCAAGCCTAAAAGCCTATTCCTCACTAAAACAACACATAAAAAAACAGAAATGCATTGAACCTGAGATAGTTGCCCTTGTCAAAATATTCAACACCGCATATAAAGATATTCCATCCCGTTACTGGTTTTTATTAAATATGGCCGGAATTGACACCCTGTCCTACACAAAAACCCAACCTTGCACAAACGTAAGATATCCGGAATTAGTCTCTACTTTAGAAATAGTAAAACAAACGCTTAAAGAAGAAGAAACCCTGCAAACCAATCAAAATACTCCGGCCATAGGTCATTTACTGGCAGCAGCATACTACCTAAAAAAACAATCTCCAAAGTTGGCAGGGCAGCATTTAAAAAAAATAGACAGCACAGGGAACTACCCTGCAGCACAATTCTATTACAGAGGTTTAATCCATTTAGACCTGGGGCACTACGAAACATCTGAATGGTACTTTAACAAATACTTATTTTTGCAGCAAAAAGGGCGGTACATTAAATCGACGTTGCTCCGAAAAAAATGGATTGCGGTGCTTAAAGGACAGCCATTTTCAAATTTAGACCGGGCCATTGAAAACAGAGGTACAACCTATACTTTTGCCGATCGCCAGGCATTGAAAGAATACCGTGATCAATATCACCCTGGTTTGTTGGAGGCGCGCATTTGCTTTGATGGGGGCAGATTCCGCGACGCATTGCAAGTTCTCAATTCAATAGACACAAAAAACCTCACCCAATACCGTTTAAACGAATATCATTACAGAAAAGCCCGAGCCCACCAGCTTCTAAAACAAAACAAAAAAGCTTTAGATGAATACAACCAGCTTTTGAAATTACCCAACAATGGTCATTACTACCACAAAAAAGCAATGTTGGAACGTGGGAAAATCTACCTTGATATGGGAAAAACCTCTAAGGCCAATGAAAGCCTCAAACAGGTCATGCAGGTAAAAAGCAACATGTATGCAAAGGTTATAGAGTACGAAGCTGAGATGTTACTGGAAAAGATAGAAAAAAGCATGAAATAGCTTTCGGGGCCATTTCGATTCATAAGATTCTGGCCATTTCGATTCCCGCTGTCCTTCGCACGAGCCACTCAATGGCCTGCGGGTTCAAAAAATTTCTCCGTTAATTTATTGATGCTACCCCAGTTCTCTGAGTTGGGCTTTGGGTTGACTTTGCGGGAATCGAAGAGAACGAACATTTCCACTTGCCACTCAACGGCCATTTCGATTCCCACTGGCCCTTCCCGCATGCTACTCAATGGCCTTCGGAATTACAGATAAACCGGCTTTACCTTCATTTAATACTACCCCAGTTCTCTGAGTGCGGCTTGGCACTGGAATTGAGGGAATCGAAGAGAACGTATTAAGTATCTCTATTCCGCTGTACATTTGCATTTTTTTACACGCTGCGTGTATACTATTGCTGGCAAAAATAAAATCCTTTAGCCAGAATTAATTTAATATTTAACAGCACTCCAGGTTTTATCTGGTTCATCTCCATATGTAAATGTCCCACTCATGGTGTTGCCAGAAAAAGTTCCTGTAAACTGATAATATGCATTGGTCGTATCACTCGCGTCCATATCATAATGCAATGTATCTCCATTCAATGTCCAGGTTCCATATGTGGTATATTGACCAGGGTTACTGGGTTCGTCGTACATGGTTGTTCCATCCGGGTAAAAGTTTACATCAGCGTGCCATGATGTGTTTGCATCATATTCTATTAAAAAATCCCACATGGTGCTATCCAGCGTGGAGGTAGAAAGCTGCAGCTGATTGCTATAACCAGTTCCTGATTGATTGGTGGCATAAACTCTAAAGTAGTAAGAGGTATTAGGCGATAAATTTTCAATCAGACTTGTGAAAGTGTTGGTTGCTTCCTCTGTTTTTGAATCATTAATGGTAGGTGTAGGTGATTCGCTCCAGCAGACACCTCTGGCATCTATTGTATTTCCACCATTTGCCGTAACGTTTCCGCTAATCTCAACGGTGGTGTAAGTTATTTCCGAACTACCTTCCGTTGTGGTAGTCTCAACTGTTGGTACTCCAACCTCACTTTCCTCATCATCACAACCGGTGATGAAAAATAAACCGGGCATCAATAGGATTAGGGGGTAAAAACTTAGTTTTCTCATAGTTTAAATATTTTGTGATAAATTATAGTTTAACCAAGTTAAAAACTTAACTGTATAAGAACAAATAATTTAAGAGTTATTTATTCGTTTAATGGAATAATTTTTTATTATTTATTAAATTGTTTTAATATAAAGCAATGTATTTTTTATACTACCCTTTTTGAGAATATGAGAAAACCCTTGCAATTGTTAATATGTAATGTTTCAAGACTATTCTCCATAATTTGCGAATACTTCCCAGTTCTCTGAGTTGATCTTAAGACTGGTTGTGCGGGAGCCGGAGAGAACGGCCATTTCGATTCCCACTACCTTCCCACAAGCGACTCAATGGCCTTTGGAATTACAATCGGCTTTACCTTCATTTAATGCTACCCCTGTTCTCTGAGTGGGTCTTTGCGATGGATTTGAGCGAATCGAAGAGAACATTACCCGTACGAGCCACTCAACGGCCATTTCGATTCACACTACCTTCCCACAAGCAACTCAATGGCATTTGGAATTACAGATAAATCGGCTTTACCTTCATTTAATACTACCCCAGTTGTCTGAGTGGGGCTTTGGGCTAGCTTTGAGGGAATCGAAGAGAACAAATATTACAAATACTCAATCTTACACATTTACTTCAATTCTTCCGTTTCCTGTATTCCTTCATTTGCTTTGTGGGTTCAATAATGGAGTAGCCTTTCCACAGTTGATCGTCGAACTGATCGACATAAATGGGCTGATAATATTCCGGTTGGTTGAATTGCTTAAAGTCAGATTGGGCTATTTTCTGTCTGTTTATGATCAAAAATTCAACTGAAGACTCTTGCTGAAAGTCAAATTCTAATCCTACCTTCAACTCTTTTTGCTTTTTGTCGAAAAGAAAACGTTCGCGTTTTTTCAACAACTTCACATTACGGTCAAAACTCAAAGAGTTCGTTTTTTTGAGCGAATAATATTTTAATTCATAGTTATCTTCATGTTTTTCAAAAAGTACAGAACCACTGAAGGCCTTTTCAGCATAGCTTACACCAAACAAGCTAAAATCAAGGCCATCTTTTCCGGGTGCATATTGATAATCGGCCCTTATTAGGGCATATGTTTGGGTTGAAATATACAATCTGCCGCTGTATAAACCGCTGTTGTCAGGCTCGAAGTCTATTACGTATACATCTTCTCCGTTTACCTGGGTACCGCCTATCATCTTATAAACGTATTTGCGTAGCTTATGCAGAAACTCCCATGAATCGTCACTATCAAGTGTAGGATATTTTAACTGATGCCTGACACGCCGGTTCGTATATTTCACCTTATGTTTTCCGGCATCACTACTATCTTTCGCAGACTGTGCGGTATCTCCAAGATTCAATTCCTCACTGAGAATTCCTGTTTTTACACGCCAGTATTCCTCAGTATTTGTTTTAGCAAACTCCTTTTCGAATAATTCCAAAAATTTATCAATCTCTGCTATATCTTTCTCCTTCAACACCACAAATCTTATTGGATCAATTTTTACAGAGTCTTCAAGCGTTTTGTCGGTATAGATATCGATTAAATAATCGCTAAAAGATGTTGTGAGTTTGGGGTAATTATTCGCTACTCTTTTAAATAAAGCTGGATTTAGTCCTTCAATGTTGTTTTTTTTATACTCAAAACTAAGGTCTTCGACCCTGTTAATATATTTTTGGCGCACAAATGTCTGCCTGCGGCTGGTAGTTTTTTTATAATTCTCCTCCTTGTGCTCGAGTACTTTCTCCACAATCGACCGGGCATCTGGAGCTGAGCCAAAAACCACCATTTCGTTTAAATCCACGATTTTTTCTGTTAAAAGCACTTTGGAATTCTGACTCAACTGCCTGAGTGATAAGTTACGTGTTTTATAACCAATATATTGAAAGCGAAGTGTGTCTGTGTTGTTCAATTCACTGATATCGATGGAATATCGACCGTCTTCATTGCTGATTACACCTTTCTTTTTGCTTACTGAATAAATATTAGCATAGGCCAATGGTTTGTTGGTAGCAGAATCGAGCACCACGCCCATCAGCATTTGCACCGAATCCTGGATTTGAGCCGAAAGATTAGTGCTAAAAATAAAACATGCGAATACGGGTAATACAAAAAGCCTGATCATGGGTTAAGGGGTTGTTTTATTACAGGTTTTAAATACAGTGAAGTAACGAAAATATTGGATCTTTATTTTACACTCTTGTGAGCATAACTATTTCTGCTAAAAACCGTTCTTGTAATTTACCAAAGTAAATAAACTATGTCTATTTTTGGGGCAAGATAAGATAGAATGGGCTTTTAAGATACAAGTTTAATCTTTGATACACCGAATACCAAAGCCCCATTCATGAAAATGGGCCATATGAAATGTATAATCATTATTATACCAAATTTCAATGTAATGTGCAGAAAACTGATCGTTGGCAGTTGAGGTCCATAATGTTCCTATTCCACCATCATAGTCACCATGAGGCCACCACCTCCACCCATTTGGAAGTAGGCTGAAACCAAATTCATCTGTACCATTTCCATTAGTGTTATGAATTAAGGGCCAGCCAGAATTGGCTTTTAGAGCAATAGCAACAGGATTTTGTCCATTTTGAGAAACATAATCTATCATTTGCATGAATTCATCGTGTGAGGGAACATGCCAGCCATGGGGGCAAATTTTATCAGTTTCCACAACATAAAAGTTATATAATGCACCCCAACTTTCCGCATAAGCCACATTGTCAGCAGGCCAACAATAATTTGCACTATTGGTTAACCAGTCCTGATCGCCAATTGTAAAATTTATAGGCTGTCCATCATTGTAGGTTGTCACTCTCAGGTTCTCAGCAAACCATACCTGATCGCCAATGGTGGTTGTCTCATATTGGTTACCTTCAATATCTGTAACACCGGGACCATTGCAAATAATCGTTATTTGCGTAGAATCCGAACCATATTCATTGGAAGCAATTAGCTTTACAGGAAATTCGCCGCCAGTGGGAAAACTATGTGTTGGGTTTTGTTCCCAGCTTGTGGTCCCATCCTGAAAAATCCATTGCCATTTGGTAGGTAACAAAGTAGATTTGTCTGTAAACTCTATAACCTCGCCTGGTTCGACAGTCGTCTGGCTCACTTCAAAATCGGCGATCGGTGCTGCACTTCCCACATTAATTAAAATCTCATCCTCGGCAAACTGGTTTTCTTTATCCCAGGCCTCCGCAAGTATTTTTATATTACCTGTAGTCTCTTCAGGATGATACTCATATTGCAAAACATCCTCTACACTTCTTGCCACACCGATACCATTAATATAAAGTCTGATCTCTTCTAAATCGTTATCATTGTCGGATGCTTCAACTGTTATATTTACCACATCCGTTTGTATATAATCTGCATGAAAATCCGGTTCAATGATAGTACATTCAGGTGATTGTGTCTCTTCTTCTTCTTTACAACCAAAAAAAATAATTACTGTACCTAAAACAACAGCAGCTATTTTTACATAATCGATCTTCAGAAACATTAAAACTGATCTCATAGCAATTAATCTTTTATACATCTTACACTAAATCCTGAAACATAATTGTCATAATAATTTAACGTAACAAACTCATACTCACTATTCATAATTAACGCTCTGCTACCTCCATACCACCTTCCTTCTGTTTCTATACCATAAAAACTATTGTCTCCCATTCTAACACCAGCAGGTAAAGCACTAAAGCCAAAACCATCAGTTCCATTTCCATCATCTAACCAACCCGTATTGGATTTTAAAGCCAATGCCTGCCGATTTTCAAATCCCTGATTAGCAAGATAGCCTGTTAAATCCAACCATTCTGAGTTAGTTGGTATGTGCCAACCATCCGGACATAAATTACCACTTGCAACTGCACTTTGACTATATAAAGCTCCGTAATTTGGTGCATATTGGGCAGAGTCGTTTTCATACCAGCAATAATAAGCCTGGCCAACATCCCATTGTCCTTCATTATATGTTATTGCGGTTCCGTCTTTATATGTACCGACCTTAAGGTTTTCTGCCATCCATTCCTGTTGACCAATAATTACGGTGCTATACTGATTTCCATCAATATCTGTTACACCATCACCATATTCAATTATGCTATCAACATTTATATAGTTTTCTTTAATGAGCGAATCCATTCCCGTGGGATTTTCCACTTTTAATTTGACATGATAGGCTCCAACGGCATCATAAATGTGTGAGGGAGATTGTTCTGTACTTGTATGTCCATCCCCAAAATCCCAGAACCAGGCTGTTGCATGTTTTGATAGAGAATCGGTAAAGTGCACCTCTGCACCAATTTTAACATCTGTCAAATCAGCTTCAAAATTTGCCACCGGCAGGGAGTCAGGTAGAGTTGGCTCCACCACGGAAACCACAATAGAGCCAATACCAATCTCATCTTTTACATCAGTTGCAATAGCTTTTAGCTGGTAATAATCAGGAGTATACGCTGTAGTATTCCAATTGTAATTGTATGGAAAATTTTCTACAGTAGCTACTTCATTATCATTGATAAAAAACTTTACATGTTTTAAATTCCCATCTTCATCAGTGGCGTCTGTGGCAATCAATATAGTTTCTCCCTGCTCAATTTCGCTATGTTCTTCGGGTAATATTATATCACAATTGGGCCATCGATTTGGCTGATCCTTCTCCTCTTCCTGACATGCTGCAAATAAAAAAATAGAAAGCAGGGCTGTAATTACTAAGGGGCTTCTGTTTTTCATAACTATCAACTAATGAAATAATGAGATTTCATGACCTGGAGGCAAAAATAGTAATTTGAACATTACTTTCAACTGTATTTGGCATTTTATAATCAATCTAAATAAAAAAATCCTATAAAATTTTATTCCAATAATTTTAATAATCTGATAAAAATTTGGTTTATAATTTAAACTACTTTATATTTGAATCGAATTTAAAACTTAAAACTATGGAAAAAGAAAATTTAAAACCAGAAGAGAGCCTTTCGATTATCAAAGAAATGGTTGAAACAGAGAAAATCAGGTTTGGAGAGAATGGATTTATTTACCGGTTTTGGGGATGGATGGTTATTGCCGCTGCTACGCTCCAATACTTGTTGATGTACATTGATTATCAGCATCACTATTATGCATGGTTCCTGATGCTGGTAGGTGGAGTTTATACCGGAATTTATTACAGCCGCTCAAAAAATCAGGTACAAATGCCTTTGTCAGGTAAATTAATGGCTTACACCTGGTCTGCCATTGGGTTAAATATTTTCATTGTGTCATTTATTTTACCACAAACTGCAGGAGAAATGCTACTATTATTTATCCTATCGTTTATTGGAATAGGGACAATTATATCCGGTGCCATGTTGCGGTTCCCCATTATGATTGTTGGGGGTATTCTTTGTAATGCACTGGGGTTTGTGAGCCTGCTTACACCCTTTGAATATTGGGGACTTTACAGTATATTGGCAATAACATTTGCTGATTTAATTCCCGGATATGTTCTAAAAGCTAAATTTCAAAAGCAAAATGTATAAAGACCTGGATCCCATATTGCATTCACAGTTGCGGTTAGCCGTTATTTCCCTGCTAGTTAAAAACGCCAAAATGGAATTTAACGATCTTAAAACCGAAACTAAAGCCACGGCAGGCAACTTAAGTGCGCAACTAAAAAAATTGGAACAAGCTGAATACATTTCAATTACAAAAAGCTTTAAAAACAATTACCCTTTAACAAAAGCAGCAATCACAAAAAAAGGCCTAATTGCTTTTGATGAGTACGTGAAACGTATTCAGGAATATTTAAAGTAAAATTTTTTATCAATATGGTTTAAGATATAAACTAAATTAAAACATAAAGTAATGAAAAAAATAACCCTTATTATGATATTGGCTCTATCAACACAGATAGCTAACGCTCAAATTAAAATAAAACCAACCGGCGGATTTGGAGCCCCTATAATTAGCATCACACAAATTGGTAATGAAACCGGACTCACTATTGGTGGCGGTGGCGGAATGTACATTAATAGCCGCTTTTTCTTTGGTGGTTTTGGAGAAGGAACTGTAATTGAACACAACCCGGATGAAAGGACCTATAAAGACCACTATTTTGAAATGGGTTCAGGTGGTTTTTGGTTGGGATACAGCCAAAGATTAAAAAGTAAGCACTACCTTAATCTTTCTGCCCAAATGGGTTTTGGAAGAATGTACCTGCTTAAAAATGAAGCTATTTCATATTATGACGACATTAGTTATGTAAAACCTATTTTGGAATATGAATATCGGTTCCATAAAGTTTTTGGTATAGCTGCAGGTGTTGCATGGCCGTTTTTTAGTGATTTTGATATACCTGTCTATAAAGCCAAAGACTTATCAAAACCCGCAGCCAGTATTACATTAAAATTTGGTTGGTTGCAATAGCGCATCCTTATTAACCTTTTTGTTTAATGGATTGGGTGATTGGGTTGAGTGAGTTAAGGAGTTGATTAAGTATATTAAGTGAATTGGCAAACATGATTAGCTTATAAATAAACCTAATTACCAATCAACTTAACCCAATCATCCATTAAAAACGACACTACTCCCCTCCTCCGGATCATTCTCAACCATTAAAAACCGGTCTATTTCGGTTTGTAACTCTTCCACGTGCGAAATGATACCCACAATGCGCTGTTCTTTCCTGAGTTGTTTCAATGTATCGAAAACCAATGAGAGCGATTCACGGTCGAGCGAGCCGAAACCTTCGTCCATAAAGAAAAACTGTTGTTTTACTTTGTGGTATTGCTGAATTTGTTCGCTCAGAGCCATTGCCAGCGACAATGCAGCCTGGAAGGTTTGTCCGCCACTGAGGGTTTTCAATAAGCGTGTGTGCCCATTGTGCAAAAAATCACGAACGATAAAGTTGTACTTATCATCAATATCCAACTCCAGTTGGTTGTGCGTAAGTTTGCGAAAACGTTCGTTGGCAATGGCGCAAAGTTGTTCGAGATAAATCTGGCTGACGTAGCGTACAAATTTATCGCCATACAACATTTTGTGCAACACTTCAAAATTGGCTTTTCTTTTGCTCTGAGCATCAAGCTCTTTTTGCAATTTTTCCTTTTGGGTTAGCTTTTCGTTCAATACCTTCAAATTGCTTTGCAAAGCGCCCCGCTCGGATTCCATCTCACTGATGTGCCGCTGTTGCTCTTTTACCTTTTTTTCCAGTGCTTTGTAGTGCTCAGCATCAAACTTTTGATCACCCATCTCCTCCAGTAGATTATTCAGACTGGTTTCCCGGGCATGAAGTTCCTTTTTATAATCCTCAATTTTTTTACGGTTTAACTCCACATCCATTGGTTGCTGAAGAATTCCCTGCACCTGTGCAATGCTTGTAAAGTTGTCATCCTGCATCAATTGCTGGATTTCTTTTTGTTTATCAG
>NZ_DATFKB010000162.1:0-3526 GCF_035268865.1 Salinivirga sp.
GGTTAATGTAAAATTAAGCAGTGGCTTAAAATGGAAAAACCAAAAAATATACTTTTCACTAAACGTGTACAATCTGTTTAACGAAATATACATTGACCATTTATCTACCCTAAAACCACTGGGGCTAAACAACATGGGACGCAACGTAAGTCTACAAATCAAAATTCCTGTTGGCATAAAATAAAATATACGCAGTGCGATTTATTTAAATTGCACTGCGTTTAAATAGGCTTTAATTGACCAATAATCACATTGGTTTTCATTAACTTTGCATAAAATATTTCAGTATGGAAACCATTACAAAGCAACATAAGCTGGCAAATATTCTATATAAGTATCCGCAGCTAATTCTGGTATTGGAACGTTTAAGCATTTTTCCCGGTTTAGGTGAAAAAACAATTGAGCAAATAGCAACAGAAAAAAGGATCGATTCTGATTTATTAATGGTTTTGCTCAAAATGCAACTTGACCCGGAACACACACCCAATATTGAGCTGCCTGTTGACACTATTAAATCTATTGTAGAATATTTATCAGTGTCTCACGAATACTATACTCAGGAACTTTATCCGGTAATTGCCGAAAACATAGCTTTGCTTGCCGAAAAAAACGATCACACTTCCATACAAATGGTCAAGCAATTTTTTGCTGAATACAGAAATGAGGCAGACCGGCATTTTGAATATGAAAACGACATAGCTTTTCCATATATTCTAAGCCTTTATGCGGAGAATCAAAAACTCCCTGATGAAATTTCTGCTGAATATTCTGTGGATACCTATCGCGAAAACCATGACAATATTGAAGAAAAGCTCGATGATTTGAAGCAATTACTTATCAAATACCTCCCTTTCGATGAAGATTACCGTATTCGTCGCAACATTATTCTATCACTCGACCGACTCGATGCAGATTTAAAAGCCCATGCTAAAATTGAGGATGAGATTTTAATACCATTAGTGCGCCAACTTGAAGAAAAATCAATCAAATGACCCAGAACTGCAAAATACTCATAATTGAGCCGTCAGACATTATCAGGCAGGGATTAGCAGAGATATTGCGTTCAATATCATGTATTGAAAAAATCGACCAAATAGAAAGCTGGGAAACATTTTTAGCTCAAAAAAATGAAAAAAACTACGACCTGGTGTTGCTCAACCCCCTGGGTTGCTGCCGTGGACCTCGCATACGTCCGCAAGTATTGGAAAAATTCGAATCCACCATACTTATCGGCATCATAACTACAATATACCATCGAAATTTGCACCAGGATTATCAGGATGTTATTTATTTGAGCGATACAGAAGAAGAAATAAGAAGTATTGTAGTACGTTACCTCACTCAAAAAACTGAAAAGCCACCCGTCTACCAACTACTTTCGGAACGAGAAATTGACGTACTAAAACAAATGGCCCTTGGACTCTCCAACAAAGAAATAGCAGAAACACTTCACATTAGCACACATACAGTAATATCGCATCGGAAAAACATCAGCAATAAACTGGGAATCAGAACAACCTCGGGCATGGCCATCTATGCTGTAACAGCAAAACTCATTGATGCATCTGACATTTTAAACGACATCCCTAAAAATAGGGATTGACCCACCAAATTATCCTTACTTTTAGTGATTGCAGGTTCCGGACAAAACCTCCATCTTTGCTTTCAATAACGAGGGATCAAAAAATGAAAACTTAAAGCTAAAAAGTAATTTGTTCGTATTCGTACATTTTTATACGAAAAAGAAATATCTACATAATAATTTTTTAAGTTTGTTCCCGGTAATATAAAATGCAGTGTTTAAGAGGTTTTTATCCATAATATTAGTTTTTACAGCAATCTTTATAATTGCCAATAAAGCCATTTATTTGCACGTACATGAGGCAGACGATGGTACTTTAATAGTACATGCACATCCTTTCAATAAATCTGCTGACGATGCCCCAATAAAAAAGCACCACCATAATTTATTAGAATATGTATTATTGAGTCATTTCGACCTGATATTTATAGCATCTTTATTATTTAGCCTGGCTGTAAAATTTTCTCCCGGAATAATTTTGAGCATTAAACGAAAAAAATGTCTCGGTGAGATTTTCCTCACCTTCAAGCCGCTTCGGGCACCTCCTTTAAAATAACAACCAGGCAACACCAGCCCACCGTCTCTTTTCCCAATTTTTTCCGTTTTAATTACACCCATTAATTTATATTAATGTGGGCAACACATAAGATAAAAAAACTCACAACAATGAATTTCAAATTAGCAACAATATATATCCTTCTGTTTAGTATTTCGGTATCGGCATTAGCTCAAAAAGAATCCCGCACCGATGCCAATCTTGTAGGTCACGTAACTTGCTGTAACGAACACATACCCTTTGCCACCATACTAATTGAAGGCACCACGATAGGAACCACCACAGATGAAACCGGCCATTACAGAATTATGAATATGCCAGTAGGGGAGTTTACAGTTACGGCTCAGGCATTGGGCCATGCCCCTAAATCTATACAAATACAAATGGAGGCAGGCCAAACCAAAGAAATCAAATTCGATTTGAAAAAAGATGTATTAAATCTTGAAGAGGTTGTTGTAACTGGAGACCGAAACAAAACCAACCGACGAGATGCCTCTGTTATTGTTTCTACCATTTCCCCCAAAGTATTTGACTTTGCTCAGGCTGCTACCTTAAGCGAAGGGCTTGACTTTTCGCCCGGATTGCGACTGGAAAACAACTGCCAGAACTGCGGATTTACACAAGTTAGAATGAATGGAATGGAGGGCCCCTACTCTCAAATTTTAATTAACAGCCGACCCATTTTTAGTGGACTGGCCGGAGTTTACGGACTGGAACTCATTCCCGAAAACATGATTGAACGAATTGAGGTTGTTCGTGGTGGAGGCTCAGCTCTTTATGGCAGCAATGCCATAGCAGGAACCATTAACCTGATACTTAAAGATCCGATTACCAACTCATATGAAATGGATATAAGCCGCGGCAGTATTGGTGTGGGACTCAAAGATGCCAACCCATCATCAGATTTTACAGCAAAGCTTAACACATCACTCATCTCCTCCGACAGTAAAACCGGCATGGCTTTATATGGGTTTTATAGAAAGAGAGCACCCTTTGATGCCAATAGCGATGACTTTTCAGAATTATCAAACATAAAAAACGCAACAATAGGAAGCCGTATGTTTCACCGGTTTACAAATCGCAGCCGGGTGTCATTTGATATATTCCATATTCATGAAAAACGGCGCGGAGGAGATAAATTCAACTACCCCCTTCATGAATCAACAATAGCTGAGGCTGTTGAACACAGAATAACAACCGCAGCATTAACATACGACCAGTTTTTTAGGACACACGATAAACTTTCCATTTTTGCTTCTGGTCAAAAAGTTGATCGCGATTCTTATTATGGTGCCGAACGCTCACTGGCCGATTACGGGTATACACAAGACTTCTCCTACACTACCGGAGCACAATACCACCTAAATCTTAATTTATCTGAAGTTACG
>NZ_DATFKB010000163.1:0-35113 GCF_035268865.1 Salinivirga sp.
CAGACCATTACAGCCTTTTTGGCAGCGGGAGCCGGTTATATTTTACTCGGGCATGGCTGGCCGTTGTGGTCGGCATATTTATTGCCTGCTTCTTTTGTTGCAATCCTGCATTTTCTTTTTGCCCGAAAAAACAGGGTTGCATCAGCGGCACCCGTTGACAAATAAAACACACATTAAGACATTATTAGATTAGCATATTAACAAAACTGCAGACAGGATCGAAAAATAATTATACAATCAAGACAAAAAGTTATATTAAATTTGCATCGAATAAGAAAATTAAAAGATAAGCATATGATACGCAATTCAAGAATGCATATTGTTGCCGGAATAATTTTACTAGGCGTAGTTTTCAGTGCGTGTGAAAAGGAACTCACACGGTTTGTAAAATCGAAGTTTGATAATGGCCAACCGAAAATGATTCTGTATTACAATGGCGAACGCGCAGAAGAAAACTTTGTGAAAATGGAGACATACTATGAAAATGGACAAATTAAGTCTATAATTAATTTTGACGGTGCCGATAAAGATGGTATAATGCGTTCATGGCATCCGAATGGACAACCTCTGAGTAAAGCTGAATATGTAAAAGACAAAAAGGAAGGATACACGTTTTACAATCATAGAAACGGGCAAACAAAATACGAAGGTAATTACCTCCACAACCGGAAAGATGGTAAATGGGTAGCCTACAACAAAGAAGGAGATACACTTAGAGTAGAGACTTACGAAAAGGGGAAACTCGTAGATTTAAAAAATTACAAGACAAACACAAAATAAGTCAGTAATATGGATACATATCAAATCAGGGTGAATAGTGAGATCGGAGAACTGGAAGGGGTAATAGTTCATTCTCCGGGCAAGGAAGTAGAAAACATGACGCCCAAGAATGCAGAGCGGGCTTTGTACAGCGATATTCTGAACTTATCGGTTGCCCAAAAGGAATATAGTCATTTCAAAAATGCATTGGCTAAACATGCACCTACTTTTGAGGTTAGAGCGCTGCTGCAGGATGTATTAAGTAACCAACGTGTGAAAGAGACCCTGATTGATCATATTTTCGATAACGAACATACCATGGCCAGCCGGCATTTCCTCCTGGGCCTGTCAGATGAAGAACTTGCAAGGCAGTTGCTTGAAGGAGTGATTTTGGTAAAAGACAACCTGACCAAATATTTTAGTAAAGAGCGGTATGCTTTAAGGCCATTACATAACTTTTTCTTTACCCGCGATGCAGCCATGGCAGTGCGCGACAAGGTACTTATCGGTCGCATGGCCAACCAGGTACGAGGTCGTGAGGCATTAATTATGCAAGCCATTTTCGATTACCACCCCATGTTCAGAACACAAACGGTAAATCCGGTGCAGCATGCCACATTTAATGATAAAATTTCCATAGAAGGCGGAGATGTGCTTGTGGCACGGGAGGATGTATTGCTCATTGGCACCGGCACTCGCACCTCATCACAGGGTATCGACTTTATTCTGGAACAGATTGAAAGTAAGGAACAGGTAAGACACATTATTGTGCAGGAACTTCCTGAAACACCCGAATCGTTTATTCACCTTGACATGGTCTTTACTTTCCTTGACAAAAATAAATGCATGGTATTCGAGCCCATCGTTATGAAGCCTAACCGCTACCAGACAGTACACATAACAATTGACAACGGGAAAGTAAACATTAAAAACGAAAAAAACATTGTGGAGTGTCTGAATAACCTGGGATTTGATCTTGAACCGGTATTTTGCGGAGGCACCAAAGACCCATGGGCCCAGGAAAGAGAGCAGTGGCACAGTGGCGCCAACTTTTTTGCGCTTGCGCCTGGTAAAGTTCTGGGATATGCGCGCAATGTTTACACCATGGAACAAATGAACAAACACGGATTTGAGATCTTAAGTGCCGAAGATGTCGGTTCAGGGAAGATTGATATCAGTAAGTACGAAAAGTATGTGGTGGCTGTTGAGGGTTCAGAACTACCACGTGGTGGCGGTGGTGCAAGGTGTATGACCATGCCATTTAAAAGAAAACCAATAACGTGGTAAGCATACCAGAAGTACGAAGCTTAAGGTATTTAGGTAATTTTGCGATGCATTTCCGCATCTTTTTGTACTTTTAGCGTTCAATAAAATTGCATCAGTAAAATAATAACGGCGAAATTGTCAAATAATGCAGAGGCTGATTATTGCCATACTTTTATTCCTGTTTAGTGCTACAACCCTGATTGCTCAAGAAGAGAGGGACTCGGCAGATGCCAGGGGAGCCGGTATTGTGCAACGGTCTTTTAAAGACACCTTGCCAAAACCTGATACCTTAATCTATTCCTGGAAATATGCAGAAAATAGTTTTATTAAACTTTATGCAGAGTTTGATACCACGCTTCTTTCCATTCAGCTACCCGAAGCCTATAGGAGCGAGTGGACGGGGTTTGTATATTTGGGCAATCCAGGATCTGCTGTACAAAACACCTTCTTTTCTGAAAGACAGGATATTGAAGTAAACTGGCAAATAAAAAATTTCTACCCTTACCTTAAAACCCACAAAAAACAAAAATTTTACAACACCAAAACTCCGTTTACACAAATGCAGTTTGTAAGCGGTGGTGAAGACTATGAGTACTTCACATTCAACCACACACAAAACTACGATAAGCATATTAACCTGGGTATGTCTTACGAAATTTTCAATTCTGAAGGATACCTCAATTACCAGTCAACCCGGAACAGGAACTTCAGCTTTTGGACAGACATCGACTATGAGCGCTATAAAATGTATGGCTCCATTAACTTTAACGCTATCAATGCTGATGAAAACGGCGGTATAAGGACGGACTATTTACTCACGGACTCATCAGTCAGTGTGCAGGATATGACTACAAAACTGAGCAACGCCAACAACCGTTTTAGTTATTTTATAGCAGCCATCGATCATCAGTATCGTCTGTTAAATTTTGGGCAAGACAGCATTTATAAAAATGGCTTATGGATCTCGCACCATTTTTCATTTGATAAAATGCAACGACTCTACACCGATGAGGGAGATGAATATACAGACCCCGTGACCGAAGAGGTCTTTAACTTTTATGCCAATACTTACAATGGTACCCGTAGTTATGATACCACCTCATTTATCGATTATAAGAACCGTGCTGCCATCATGTTTCAGTCCAGGGGTAAAACAAAAATCGACATGGGCCCCTTTGTGGAACATCATCAGATTAAAAACACAAATTTTTATCGTGATACCCTCTTTACGTACAATAACGATACTACCTACGAAACCATATCCGTTGGCGGACAGGCTACGATTAAAAAATCAGACGATTTTGAGGTTGACCTTCAGGCACTGTATTACCCTTTTCAGGATTATAACTACCAAAATTACCAAATTACAGCAAATCTTGTAAAGTGGCAAAAATTGTGGAACGATACACTGTACATGCACCTTATGTTGTATCACATGGAAAAAACGCCTGATTACTTATTGGGACAATATTTCTCCAACCACCTTAAATGGGTTAATAATTTACAGGATGAAAACGAACGAAAACTTCAATTCAACCTCCGGCTCATAAATTCGAGGTTCAATTTGCAATTTACGGTTGACCACCTTGACAACTATATCTATTTCGATCAAAATATGAAAGTGGCCCAGCACGATCAGGAAATTATGATGTTTGGTGCCAAGATAGGTAAAAAATTTACTTTTTTTGAGCACTTCAATTTCGAAATGAGCCTTATGGGGCAATATACTGCTACAGACTTTATTGATGTCCCGGAATTCAGTGCAAAAGGAAACTTCTTTTATAAGCGACAAATCAAGTTTAAAAACACAGAAGGGATAATTGACTTGTATGGAGGTTTCTCAGGCAGGGTTCACACCAAGTATTATGCCCCTGCATACTCACCAGCCATTGCCCAGTTCTATCTCCAGGACGAAAAACTTATTGGCAACTACCCTGTACTCAATGTATTTGTTGGAGCAAGGGTAAAACGGTTCCTGTTCTCCCTCCGTTTCGACCACGTGAACAGCGGTTTAATGAGAGGTGTGAGTTACTATTCTGCTTATAATTATCTTCTGAGGCCCCGCAATCTGCGGTTCAGCGTTAGTTGGAATTTTTACAACTAATTACCGATAATTTACTTTTTTACCGACTGTTACTAAAATAGCCAGGCAAACTATAAGTACAGATTAGTTGCATATGATTTAAACCTTATTTTTTTATTCATGTCCTGTTTTGTAAATGAATATGATAGCTGGCAAATGACCATTGATTACTAGCAACCTACCCCTTAAATCTTTCTAATTTGGGTGTCTCGTTTTATTTCGTTCAATATAACTAAACTGTGTTACATAAATCCAGGCATCAATGATGATTGATTTCTTTTTTAAAAATTTCTCACCACGAACGTCATGATAAAAAAACGCTACCAACGCTACGGGTTATCAAGTTGCGAACGTTGCGCCTTCTTTGCGGGCGCTGCGTGAAATATAATTCCAAAAAATCATTGGTAAGAGAAACGATGAAACCACCTGTTTAAAGCTTCCGCCGCGATGGATTGGAACCTTTATTTCTTTATCCATGTTAATCAATGATCATATTTCAGCTACCTAAGCAAAAAATCAAATTACTATAAAGCAAGAGGCTCAACCCCAAAACCCGTAGAAAACGTGGCCAATAAGAAAGTAGAGCAACAGTCCCATGATATCGTTTACGGTAGTAATAAAGGGTCCGGTTGCCAGTGCCGGATCGATTTTAAGCTTATTAAGGCCCAACGGCACAAAAGTTCCGAAAACTGAAGCAAAAATAATAACAACTAAAAGTGCACTGCTCACCGTAACTGTTAAGGCTAAAGAATCGCTGTCGATAAAATTATAGAGCAATAATATTGCCGCCAAAGAAAGTCCGTTTAGCATGGCAACGCCCAACTCTTTCATCAATTTTTTGAAATTAGACTCTATACCAAGCGAGTTGCTGGCCAGGCCCTGTACAATGATCGCACTCGACTGTATTCCAACATTACCGCCCATGGCTGCAATAAGGGGAATAAAGAAGGCCATTTCAGGGTAAAGCGATAATTGGCCCTCATACAGTTCAATAACTTTAGCGCCAAACACACCACCAATCATACCAATCATCAGCCATGGCAAACGGGCGCGCAAAAGCTGCCAAACATTGTCGGAAGCTTCCACATCTGAAGAAATACCAGATGCCATCTGATAATCGCGCTCAGCCTCTTCCCTGATCACATCCACCACATCATCGATGGTAATGCGGCCTTTAAGCCTTCCAATACCGTCGATAACAGGCAAAGCAACAAGGTCGTACTTGTTCATAATATTGGCTACCTCTTCGGCTGATGCATCAACCGATACCGAAATTACATCTTTATCGTAAACATCGGCGACCTGGTCGCTTTTCGTAAGTAGAAGTTTTTTCAGTGAAAGTGTGCCTTTCAGAATACCATCGTTGTCAATAACATACACAAAATAAATTTCGTCAATGTCCTGAGCCTGCCCGCGCATTTCGCGCAAACAGGTGGCTACGGTCCAGTTTTCGTTAACAGTAATTAACTCTTTGGCCATCAAACCACCTGCGGTATCCTCATCGTAGTTCAGCAGGTCGGCAATATCTCCCGCATGCTCACGGTCGGCAATATTGCTCAGCACATCGGCCTTTACATCGTCGGGTAACTCGGCAATGATATCTGCCGCATCATCGGAATCCATGCGGTCGATGAATTTACGGGCCAGTATATCTCCGGGTACATTCTCAAGCAAGCGTTCCCGGTCATCTTCTTCAAGCTCCACAATCACATCTGCTGCCCGCATGGGCTCCAACAAAATAAACACAAACCGCGCCTCTTCGAGGTTTAATTCTTCATAAACCTCAACAATATCGGCAGGGTGAAAATCCTGCAACATGCTGGCAGTCTTGCGCTTATCCTGTGCGTCAATCGCAGACTTTAATTCCTCAATAAATTCCCGGGTTAGCTCAAAATTCATGACAACGGGATTTTAAAATTATTCTAATAAGTTACAAATATGCTCAAAATCTTCCGGTCTTAACTGCTCCGGACGCATATTAAATATCTCTTTACCCGAAATATCCGGGCTTATAACACTTTTTAAACTATTTCTAAGTGTTTTCCTGCGCTGATTAAAGGCAAGCTTTACAACCTTAAAATAAACTTTCTCATCACAGTCAAGCTTCTCCCGGTTGTTACGTTTTAATCTGATTACCCCGGACTTAACTTTGGGCGGTGGAAAAAAAGAACCGGGCTGAACTGTGAATAAATACTCCACTTTGTAAAAAGCCTGAACCAACACACTTAAAATACCATAAGTTTTACTTCCTGGTGCGGCCACTACTCTGTCGGCCACCTCTTTTTGGAACATGCCTACCAATTGATGTATTTTATCGCGATGCTCCAACATCTTAAATAAAATCTGGCTTGAAATGTTGTAAGGAAAATTCCCAACAACATCGAACCTGCTTGCAAAATGCGTGCTAAAATCGGTTTTAAGAAAGTCTCCGGCAATGACCCTTTCATGAAGATCAGGAAAATTTGCTGCAAGGTATTCAACCGATTCATCATCTACCTCAATTACCTTAAGCAAATCGGGAAAACGTTTAAGCAAGAACTGTGTTAACTTACCCTTTCCCGGTCCGATTTCCAACACCGGCACACCATTCAAGTCCAATGATTCAGCGATTCGTTGGGCTATGGAATCATTGGTTAAAAAATGTTGTCCCAGGGTTTTCTTTGGTCTTACCATCTTCGAATTATTTTAAATCGTAAAATTAGCAAATAGTCTTAGAAAGCCGTATTTTTATCTTTCTAAAAAATTTGACCTGCATGCCTGCAAACCATCGAAAATTCTGGGTAATACTTTTCAAAAGCTTAATTTTTATAGCTTCATACGGTTTTGTAGCCTATCGCGTTTATGCCGACGACCAGCTTAGCGACTTGCTCTTTAATGGCACAGTTCACAATGAGTCAGCTTGGTGGTTATGGTTGGTGTTTTTATTAATGCCGGTCAATTGGCTTATAGAATCAGAAAAATGGCGGTTACTTCTTAAACCAACAGAAAAGGTCAGATTACTTCAGGCTTTTGGCGGTGTGCTTGCCGGGCTCAGCATTGCTATTTTCACACCCAACCGCACTGGGGAGTATGCTGGCCGAATATGGATACTGCGTCAACGCAACCGATTGGCCGGCATATCGGTAACCATTGCCGGAAGCATTGCGCAAAGTGGCGTTACTTTTATTGTTGGAATAATTTCAGGATGGTTATGGCTCACCGGAAATACAGAAGCAGCTTTTACCACACCCACGCAACTTGGCCTGGCCGTTTTTGCTGTTGCAGCCGGTTTTGTTACGTACATATCGCTACCCAAAATTGCATTAAAAATCAGCCGGCTAAAAACCCCAAAAGTTATTACCAAAATTAACGACGGAATAAAAAACCTGAACAGGAAACTCCTGCTTAAAGCTCTGTTAGTTTCTGGTTTACGATATGCCATTTTTATGACTCAGTTTATTCTGCTTTTATTCTATTTTAAAACAGATATTTCGATTTACGAAGCCTTCCTGAGCATTGGCATGCTCTACGCAGCAATGTTGGTTATACCAACCATTACCATTGCCGAACCCGGGGTAAGAGGAAGTCTGTCGTTGCTAATTTTTGGAGTTTTTTCCACAAATGAGGCAGGAATTCTGGCGGCTTCATTAACTTTGTGGATTATAAACCTGGCCATTCCGGCGCTCCTTGGTGCGCTGTACCTGGCTGCCCTTAAAATCGATAAACTATGGTAGAATTCTTACTCATTGTCCTGGCGGCGCTGCTTTTGCTTATAGGGCTTATTGGATGTATTTTACCGGTTATACCCGGCCCGCCAATTTCTTTTGTGGGACTGCTGGTGCTAGAAGCTACAGAGAAAGTTGATTTTTCAAACAACTTACTTTTGCTTATGTTTGCTTTAGCAACCATTGTAACAGTATTAGATTACATTATACCCGTATGGGGAACCAAAAAGTTTGGTGGAACACGCGCCGGTGTAATCGGCAGTACATTGGGATTGATATTCGGGCTGATATTTTTTCCACCAATTGGTATCATTATAGGCCCTTTTGCCGGAGCTGTTATAGGAGAAATGATTCAAAAAGATGATTTTAATAATGCACTTAAAAGTGGAATAGGCTCTTTTATTGGATTTTTGCTAGGCACAGGAATGAAGCTGGTTGTATCATCAATTATGATTTATTACTTTTTCAAAGAAGTTTTTGCATAAAATAAACCTGACCCAAACTTTTTAATATAAAAGTTGTTGAAGAAGACTTACACACATAAAAAACTATAACTATGAGAAATAAAATCATGGATCCCCTGGGAAAATTAATGGGCTTACGCTATAAGTCGCATCCGTGGCATGGAGTTGATCCGGGTCCGGAAGCACCAAATCTAATTACCGCCTATATTGAAATGGTACCAACAGATACTGTAAAATATGAAGTGGACAAATCAAGCGGTTACCTACGCATCGACAGGCCACAAAAATACAGCAATGTAATACCAGCACTCTATGGTTTTTTTCCACAAACCTATTGCGGAGAAAGTGTAGGAAAATTTTGTGCCGAAAAAACAGACCGTAAACAGGTTCAGGGAGATGCCGACCCACTTGATGTGTGTGTGCTGACCGAACGCTCGATTTCACATGGAGATATTCTCGCTCATGTGATTCCCATTGGAGGTTTTCGGATGATTGACGGCGATATGGCTGACGACAAAATTATTGCTGTATTAAAAAACGATGCAGGCTATGGTCATTATACCAACATAGATGATGTACCACAAGCAGTAGTGGAGAGATTAAAACACTATTTCCTTACCTATAAGGATATTCCGGGCAAAGAACGCATATCAGAAATAACCCATACTTATGATGCAGATGAGGCCATAAAAGTAATAGAATTTGCCATGGACGATTATCATCATAGATTTGATAACCTCGAAAGTGTGCTGGATAAAGTATAATTTTTATATTGCAAGTGTATTATTTGATTTCGACAAAATGAAATCTGGCTAACGCGAATGATTGGTAACTATTATTTTACCCAATGAAAAACATAGGTAAAGCAGAAATCATATTTCTTATTTTGACCCTTGGTGCGGTCATTCTATTTATCAGCCTTGAAAAACGGCATTTTACCAATATTCAGCCGCCAAAAATGCCAAAAGTAACGCCTGATACCATTTGGCACCAGCACCTTAGGAGCGACCTTGACCGTGTGCTCATGAAAAAAAATAAATTCGGGTTTAACGGTGCGCTGATGGTAGGCTGGGATAATGAAATAATTTATGAAGGATATGTAGGTTACGAAGACTATGCCAACAATGACAGCATAACGGCTGAAACAAGATTTCAAACAGGTTCGGTTAGCAAACAATTTACAGCGGTGGCTATCTTGCAGTTATACGCCAATGGCCGATTACACCTCGATGATTCCATTAGTAAATATTTTCCAGACCTGCCTTACCAGGGTTTTACCATACACCATTTGCTGGTTCACCGGAGTGGCTTATCAAATTACATCTATTTCATTGATAAAATTGTAGAAGATAAAGGCAAAACGTACACCAACGAGGATATTATCAGACTCTGGAAGCAACATGAACCTCTGCCCTACTACCCTCCCGACAGACGCTTCGATTACAGTAATTCGGGGTATATGCTCCTGGCATCTATTGTTGAAAAAGTTAGTGGCATGTCATACCCCGAATATATGCGTAAAAATATTTTCGAACCCCTTGGAATGGACGATGCTTTTGTATACATAGCCGGGCTAAACGATACGATACCCCATTTGGCTGAAGGTTACAAATACCACTGGAAAGTGGTTACTGAGGCCTACCTGAATGGCACCTATGGCGATAAAGGCATTTATGCCACTGCAAGAGATCTTTTTAAATGGGATCAGGGCCTTTACAGCGAGACCATCTTACCTTCAGACACACTTCAAAAGGCATTTAAGCCCATGGGCAAGCCCAAACACTTTAAACACAACTACGGGTATGGATGGCGCATATTTGAACACAAAGGGAAAAAAATATACTACCATGCAGGCTGGTGGCAGGGATTTAAAACTCTGCTCATCAGGGTGCCGGAATACAAACTAAGCATAATTGTGATGAAAAATATTAAAACCGGTGCAATGTTCAGTCGCCATGAGCTATTACGCATTATCATTGATCGGTATCTGGCCGCGCCACTCGAAGCATTAATACCTGACCTGCCTCAATTTCAGCAATGCTACATCCCAATTGAATTTACCTGATCACTTTTCGAAAGTAGTGCGGTTATGCCCAAACATATGGCGGGGCTCATCCACAAATTCAATATAAACCCTGTCAGGCTCAATATCAAACTCTTTCATGATCAAATCGCATATAGCCGCAGATAACGTTTTCGTATCTGGTAAGCCAATGCTTTTAAACTCCACGAAAGCCACCGGGTCGTCTGATAAGCCAAAATGCATTGCCTGACTGTCGGCAATTGAAGTCATTACAAAACGATCAGGTTTTTTCAGTGCTTCAACAACGAGTTGGTGCATTGATTTTAGCGCTCTGTGCTTTTGCTCTCCCGACAAAAGCTTGTTCATGGAAATCTTAAAATATGGCATAACTTTTTTTAGGCAAATTATATAAAAGTGTTACTTCTGCCAAAACTAAACATGATTTTTGATATAATTATTAGTGCGAAAGCAGTATCTTTATATTTACAATGCATTACGTTTTTGAACATAGCAAAACACACAAAGGACACATCAGACTGGATCGTTTTCTGATGTTTCTCTATATTTTTTCTGATCTGTAGTTCTAACGCTCTCAAACAAACGCCGGTGGCGTTATCAACACAATCTCTCAATCAATTTTCTTCAATACAATAATTAATGAATGCTTACTACAGGTATCTGAACTCGCTGGTAAACAAAAACAAACAGGAGTTTGGGAATTACGAAAATATCAATTGGATTAATCTCTGGAACACCGATGAATTGGAAGCAACAAAGCAAAAACTCATCAGGGCTAGTGGAGGTCATACTTTATTCAAAGGTACCAAACCCTATGTCAATCAAATATCAGATGGTTGCAAAATTTGTGGTGCGGGTAATTGGAGTTGCCTCTTTATAACCGGAAAATGCAATGCCAACTGTTTTTACTGCCCCTCATCACAAAAACAGGATGAACCTCCCGAATCTCAGGGAATCACCTTTCATACGCCAGCGGCATACGCAGAATACATCAATTATTTTGGATTTAAAGGTGTGAGCTTTAGCGGAGGAGAACCGCTTTTGGTTAAAGATCGCGTAATGCAATACCTGAAAGCCATAAGGTCGCTGTGCGATCCTGAAATTTATACCTGGATGTACACCAATGGCATTTTATCGGACGAAAAAGTATTTCGTGAGCTGGCCGACAACGGTTTAAACGAAATTCGTTTCGATATTGGTGCCACAAATTATAACCTCAAAGGAATAAAAAAGGCTAAAGGGCTCATTCCCAATATCACCGTTGAAATCCCGGCCATACCCGAAGAAAAAGAACGGTTAATGAAACTCCTGCCTGAAATGATAAATGCAGGTGTTACTAACCTGAATCTGCACCAACTAAGACTAACACACCACAACGCCGACAAACTACTCAAACACGAATACACTTACATACCCGCCGAACGGCCTATTGTGCTCGAATCGGAATTGGCAGCACTGGAAATAATGGCTTATGCCAAAGAAGCAAAGCTGCCCATCGGTATCAACTATTGTTCATTCTATTTTAAATACAGGTTTCAAAAAGCCGGATATCGAAAAATACTGGCCAACAAATTAAAACATCCGGATGATTTTATAACAGAAAAAGGGTTTTTAAGGAAAAGAAACGGAACAGCAGTAAATTATGAAGGGTTAACTTTATATGACGAAAATAAGCCTAAAGCAGCAATAGAAACCGATAACCTGGTACTTAAACATAAAACATATGGAGTACACCGCTCACTCGCGAAAAGAGTGGATGTGGATGACCGTGATCAAATAGCCATTACTGATCTATTAACCGGCTCAAAGGAAAATATCCCCGAACGCACTGATTTATTTGACCTGTGGCAATATGAGTTTATCGAGAAAGGATTGCGTGAGTACTAATCAGGGAATCTCAATATTCAGTTATCACTATCCAAATCAACATATTGACCAGCTACCCACCCTTCTATTTCAGCTTTAACACGAAACCAGCCATCATGTTCTTCATAAATGATTAAATTGGTTCCTTGCGGTAAGGGTTCTGCGACCCTCTCTGCCTTAACATCGGGTAACTGCCTTATATTTAAAAAAGGTACATTTACTACACCAGGAGGATTGTTAAGGGGAGCGCCCTCTTCATCACGGTCGTTTATTATGCGTTGGCGCAGTTTATCCAATGGAAATGCCGGGCCTGGATCCAGCTTACGCCCCGGGGATATTTCTTCATGGCCCAATATCTCCTTGATGGCCGGATACCGGTCAATGAGCAGATCACATAATGCTTCAAGTGCTTCAATTTGCTTTTCGGTGAACAAATGCCAATAACGTGCTTTCGACTCGTTTCGATGCACAGCCTCCATCACTTCATCAGCAGCAAACTTTTTACCAAACCAGGAGGTGTATGCAGTACCAGATTTGGTCAGTACACCGGCATTATCAATCTCTATTCCTATAGAATAATTATTTAGCCCTGTTCTGTCCTTCCACCTGCTTTTTCCTGCATGCCAGGCAACAGTATCGAAAGGAACCAACTGAAACACTTTGCCATCGCGATCAACGACCAGGTGTGCAGAAGCTTTTACATTATCTTTACAAAGGTATTCGGCCGAAGACCTTCCATTCCGGCCAGCCGTATAATGCAACACAATGGTATCAGGCATACCTGCACTAAAATGAACCGTATTCTTCGGACAGTTCATTTGCTTCACATCGTCACCTTCTAAAAGATGCTTTTCATTGATGTTGAAATTAAAATTATCCATAATACTTATTCCGGTCTTTTTTACGAAGGAAAGGGATATCTACCCGGCTGGTGACGGTGCTGGCCACTTTTTCAGTAGAACGGCCAATAATATAACCACCTACACCCAACTTGAGCAAACCCCAGAAATTTGGATTCAAAGTATTAGCTATACCGTGCTCCCCCTCATTTAAAAGGAAAGCGGGTTCAAAGAAATAAGCATATACCACAATAAAACCAAAAGCCAACATTAAAATTGGCCGCCAGCTACGCTGCAACCAATTGCCACGCGCTTCTGTTACCAATATCGTATTCGGCTATAGAGCGCACGGCTTACTTGTAAAATCCTACAAAATTGCTCCGTAGCCAAAAAATTGTTTTACAAATTTACCCGTCAAAACGAAATTTTGTCGGAATTAAAAAGAACCTCTGCCGCCAGAAAATACTCGGCTCCGTATACCCTACTCGGAGCGGTTAGACTCTATTTATTTTATGCAATCCTTTTAAGATCGTCCATAAATACCTAAGAAAGTAAAAAGATAAAAAGGTTTTATATGCAAATAACAATGTCAATATCCAAAAATTGTTTGTTGTCAATCGAGAAATATGAATATTATATGTTTCAAGTAAATCAAAACAAGCAGCTCGTATAAAATTATCATAAGAATAGAGTATAATATCAAACTCTGAATCAATTATCCAGTATATTTGCCCATCAACAGTAAAATACTCATTGTCAAATAAATAAATTTGATGATTTATTAATCCGAATGACATTATGAATCCAAAAACAGGTAAATACGTTAAGTTCAAATCTAATTTTGAATCTGCAGAATCCAAATCTCCTTTCAAAGAATCCAGAAGGCGATTTTTATGTATGATAAATAAAATCATATAATATCCACAAATCAACAAAATCGCAACAAAAATAGTTAGCCAATACCATTTAAAGGAATTAATATCTTTAATTATCACAAAAGCCATTGTATTTGTCAAAAAAAAAGAAAATACAATATCATAAACAAACCATAAATTTATTTTCAGCTTATTCATCAGCATTTACTATTTATAAGTTTATAAAAAGGATTTTTATTAATATTATATTCTAAAAAAATTAATTCAAGTACTGATATTGCAAATCGCAAATTGCAGCTAACTCGCGTTGGGCTTTCTGCAGGTTACCCATAGCATCAAAAACCAGTTCAGAAAGCTGATTTTTGGCTTGCATTTTTTCCTCATCGGAGGTAGCAATCTTATCGATCACCTGGCCACCATTTTTGATCAGATCATTGGCGCCTTTACTGAATAATTTGGATAAAAATGGCATAAAATACTGTTTTTATGATTTTGCTTGAAAAAGCAAATTACGAAAAAATGTTTACCCCTCCTTAGTTTAAATGCTGCATGCCGCTCATTACTAAAAATAACCATACGTTAAAATATTGTTATTCCAATGGTTACATCACACACCCTTCTATAAATTGATGTAAATTTATCCTTGAAAATTGAATATCAATTCTACTTAATCTCAAAATCAGAGTTATGAAAAAAATTACTGCGCTTTTAATGATGCTGTCTTTTATGGCAGTTTTATTTTCCTCTTGCGAATTAGTGGAGGAAGAAGAGGATGAACAACCCTCAGAGGAGTATATCAACGAAACAATTGATACTGATGTTACATGGCAAGGTGGGACCTACATTATTGAAGGAACCTTAAGGATCGAAAATGGTGGGCATCTGACCATAGACCCGGGCACAACAATAAAATTTGAAGATGGTGGAAGTATATCAGTCGCAGGAGCCAACTCAGCCCTAACTGCAGTAGGGACAGCCAATGCCCAGATTACATTCACCAGCGTTTCCAACACACCATCAGCCGGAAGCTGGGACTACATCAATTTCGAATCGACGGCAACAGGTACAAGCAGCCTTCAGTACTGCATCATCGAATATGGTGGAGGTTATGCCTCTACATACGGTGGGGCACTTTGGATCGAAGGCCCATCTTTGAGCGTGGACCATTGCACAATTTCCAATTCTGCGGTTTATGGTGTAGTCTGTGAAGATGACTCGGAATTTGCGAGTTTTAGCAACAATACGTTTATGGATAATCAAAGCTACGATATATTCATTGAAGGCAATGCAGCGCATACTATTGGCCCGGGAAATTTAATTGAAGGCAGTGGCATATTGGTCGATGGAGATACCTATACCCATTCTGATGGCACATGGAGCCTACAAACAGCACCTTTCACCATTGACGGAACGCTGTCTGTTCAATCCGATGGTGGTGCCACATTAAATATAGCTGCTGGAAACACCATTCAATTTACCGATGGCTCTCAAATGACTGTTGGTAGTGATGGTTACGGCACCTTTAAAGCTGTAGGTACAGAAGATCTACCCATTCTTTTCACTTCTACATCTGTTCAAAAACAAGGCGGGCAATGGGACTACATCAGCTTCGAGAGTGGTGCCGTGAGTAGTGAGCTCAATTATTGCATAGTTGAAGCTGCAGGTGGCTATGCCTCATATGTAGGAGCTATTGATATTGATGGAGCTGCTGTAACTATTAACAATACTGAAATCAGATTATCGGCCACCTATGGCATTACGCTTGATGATGCCGGCAGTTTTGCATCTTTCACAGGCAACGATATTCACGATGTGGATAATTATGTGATGCTAATTTATGGCAACTGGGCTCATACCATTGGCACTGCTAACAATTACGGAGAAGATGATCTGGGTATTTTAGTACATGGAGACGCCTTTGAACACACAAATGAAACCTGGCTATTCCAGTCCACAGCTTATGTAATTGATGGTACACTCAGCATTGAATCAACATCGGGTTCAACATTGGAGATACAAGCAGGCAGCACTGTGAAATTTACAGATGGGTCTGAAATATCTGTTGGATCAACAGAATTTGGAAAACTGGTGGTCAATGGCACCTCTGCTTTACCTGTTACCTTCACCACATCAGCACCTGCAGGTGGCGAACAGCCCGGCGACTGGGATGGAATTTTCTTTGAGTCAAATACAATGAATGGCTCTATCTTAAATTATTGTAACATTTCCTATGGCGGGGGCTATGCCTCAACCTACAATAACGGAAACGTCAATCTGGGAAATGTGCCATCTGGAGAACCCACAATAAGTAATTGCATAATTTCGTACTCCGCAGGTTGGGGCATTTATAATGACAATTCATCACCAACACTTATTAGCAATACTTATAACGGAAACGCCAATGGTGACATAGGAAATTAATTAATCGACAAAAAAATAATTTTGGATTTTCTCATTTTTAAAAGCCATTGCAATAAAAGCGATGGCTTTTTTATTAAATCAGGGGCCGCGCCGAATAACAGGTAACATTACTGTTTTTATTACCCCATTTTTCAAAGCGTTTTTTTAATATCAGGAAATTACAATTTCAAAAACATGCAAACATACTAACTCACAAATTGTTAACTTTTATAGAAGCTATTTCTTTCACAACTAATAATTTGAAGGCAAAAGCACAAAAAGGAACCAACATACCACAAAAAACTCACAATCAATGACCATACACAACACAGCAGCAATGCCTTCTTTTAATGATTTCATTAACGCATTTAAACAAACTTTAAAAAGTGTGTTTTATGAACGCGATGACATCAAAAAATTCATTCATAACAGGGGCTTTCCGGCAACTGTACTGCGCGATATTATGTCGACCAACCCTTTTTCAGTAGCTATACCCAAAAAGTATGGTGGACGTGGCGGTAATACAAAAGAATTATTAACGCTGATGGATGCTGCGTCTTATGAATCACTGCCACTTTCATTAATGTTTGGAATCAACATGGGGCTCTTTTTAGGCCCGGTAAATAAATATGCACAGGAACACATTAAAGGAGAAATTTTCCACCGTTTTTTAAATAAACAAAACATGGGTGGATTGATGATAACCGAGCCAGGATTTGGCAGCGATGCATTAAACATGCAGACAAACAATTTGCGGCAGGGTTCAGAATATCATATCAAAGGGGTGAAACACTGGCAGGGCCTCACTGGAATGGCCGATTACTGGCTAATGACTTCACGTCGACAAATCCCTGGTGGAGCACTCGCCCGCGACATTGATTTTTTCATTGTCGATGCACAACAACCTGAGCAACAAATCAAGGTGGATGAATTGTATAATAACATGGGGTTGTATCCGATTCCATACGGCAAAAACCTCATTGATATTCATGTACCCGAAGCCTACAAATTGGAACCCGACACCACCGGACTAAAACTCACCATGGACCTGTTACACCGAAGCCGGTTTCAATTTCCGGGTATGGCCATCGGCTTTATTCGTCGCATGTTGGACGATGCTCTGCATCACACTCAGCAACGCTTCATTCGAGGGAAACCACTGATTGCACTGGACCAGGTTAAGCAACAGGTTGCCCGTATTCAAAGTGCATTTACAATAAGCTCAGCCATGTGCGCACGTAGCAGTGAGGCAAGTGGCATAGAACATAACCTCACCGGAGCCACAGTGGAAGCCAATACAATGAAAGCCCATGTAACAGAATTGATGCATGAAGCAGCACAAACCCTGACACAACTTTTAGGCGCCAATGGATATAAAACAGAGAGTGTGGCCATAAGGGGAATTATTGATTCCCGGCCTTTCCAGGTTTTCGAAGGCTCCAATGAAATGCTCTACACCCAAATTACCGAAATGGTAACCAGGCAAATGAGCCGGCTTAAAAACATGAACCTGTCCAATTTCCTTAGAGGCTATAACCTGACCCAACGCACCTCGCCATTTTTTAAAGAACTCACAGATTTCACGATTGACGACAATATGCCTCAACGCAAACAAGTGGGACTGGGTAAAATCCTGAGCCGGATTATATCAGCCGATTATGTTGCAACACTTGGAAACAAAGGCTTTCGAAATGATTTGGTAAATAATAGTATCGATATGATTAAGCAAGAAGTATCCGGCCTGGTCAATTCATTTCATTACAGCACACAGGTCCTTCCTGTGGCAGACTACAGCGGGAAAAGTTCATGGGAAGATTATTCTTAGAGTATGTTTAATCAATTTTATTCATGCAGCATTTTTTATATTTTTTTCCACTTCCACAAGGGCATGGATCATTTCTACCAATTTTTTTAGAAGCCGAATACCGCTGTTGATCTGGGACCATATTGTGATAATCATCAAAGGAAGGATTGCCAAAACACCTTACTTTTTCTGGTTCTTGATCGAAAATATCATTTTTTGAATCAAACTCATCATGAAAAAAATCATCCTCTGAGTTTTCCTGATCTTGCCAATGCCAATTTTCAATGATGTCCCGGTATCTGTCTGCCATTGATAATAACGCTCGTTTCTCTTGTGGTTGCTTTTCAAACCATATCTTTTCAACCTCTTCATAATCGCCGAGCATTGAAATTTCTACCCATTTTTTATCATAAAGTTCTTTTACTGTGGGCGGAATGTATGGCAACTCAAGGCTTAGTAATGTCCAAACTAAAAATCCGGTGGTTTCGCTGTCAATAATATTGTCTTCTAAAGTACAATTGTTGAAAAAGTCAAGCATGTCTATTAACCATTTTTCTGCTTCCGGTTTGCGCTTGGGGTCATGTAGGGCAACTTGTAAAACTACATCCATAACCGAACTTTTGCTGTATGATACAATTCCCGGTTCCTTCATAAAAAGGCTAAGCGCTTCAAAATCATCATGAAACACTTTGTAAAGAACCTCCCACATACATTCGAGGTATACATCGCCGAAAAACAGGTCGTAGTAATCGTTGTGCTGCCTCATTAGCTCCCAAATAACTTTATGGCTTTCTTTGGCCTGCAATTCTCCTAAAAGGAAAAACGCATGCATAGCGAAAAAACTGTTTTTCTCCTGATCTTTGCTTTGTGCCATTAAACTGACTTCATAATATTGATACCGCTCAATACTATCCATCAAGACTTTTTCCAAATCGCTGACCAGCGTTTTGCGTGGTAGTTGAAGTAATTGTGTCAGTTTTTCTTTATCAATTAATAAGTCTTCTTCATAGAGCCAGTGAATTTCAGGATGATGAAAGTCCGGCGCTTTTGTTGCAGTATCGGGAGAATCAACGTCTTTAGTTTCTACAGTAATCATATCATCAGTGTTTAAAAAGCGGTTCTGGTTGGCACCGAAGCGTTTGATAAACAGAAACTGTTGAATATATTCTACATCGGGGTATTCAGGGTAGAGGTCTGTTAATATTTCAAAACGTTTTTCAGCTTCTTCAATTTCCCCGATTCCGGCAAAATATTGAATAACGATTTCGAAAAACGATGCGATTTCACTTACGTGAAACAACTTGCGCTCCGGGTAGAGCGCTTGTAACTCGAATTCTTCTCCAAGTATTTCAGGCACTTGTACATACATTCCTTTTTGCATGTATTTGCCTGCCAAATTTAGTTTTGCAAATAAATAGTTTGGGAATTGTTCAAGTATCTTTTGGTTGTAAAGTGCGGCCTTTTCAACCTCCCCTATGTTTTGAAGTAAAATATAGAGGTAGTTTTTTAGCTGTGGAACATTAGGAAAGCGCTTAATCAGCTTTTCAAATTTTGGAACGCTTGATTTTCTGCCTTTTACGGCAAGTTCGTGTATTTCCGGAAGTCGTTTTTTTAATTCATCGGGAACCACAAAGCCATCGTCGGACTGATAGGGTTCGTAGGAAATTTGGTATTGATATAAATGGGGGGATTTTTTCGGCATAATTAAATTTTAAGTAAAATTTTAGTCAAAAGGTAAAAATATGAAAAACATTTGACTACCGGAATAATTCTTGGTTTTACACCTTGATTTTAGAACAAATATTTAAGGGAAGCAACAATTATTTATAAATTTTAAGTAACTAAAGCCTCACACTTTATAATTATCTATCTTGATACAACATAAGATAAACCGCTTTATTTTATCCACATACATATTTACCAATAACTCCTTGTGTAATACTATTTATCGATACATAGCGGCGATTCTCCATTTTTACAAACAAATCTACCAAAATTTCGCCTCTATATTTCGATTCCACTCAATAACCACGAAGCTTAATCAATTTTTGAAAGCACCATTAAATGCGGAATTATGATAGAAATGACACGATAGTATTTCATTTGAGTGACGCCAGATGCGACATTATTCCCCTATTTAATTATTTGCACATGTGCAAAACTTTATTAAGAGACAATAAATCAATGTAAAAGACATTCTTATTGCCGTATAGCTTGCTTAGTGCTTGCCCGAAAAATCCAATTTATTCGCATTCATAATAACATAAAATGTGCTCATGAGCTAAAAGTTCTGCGTTACGCCCCTTCTGAAAATAGTTATCCCGAAAATCGAGACTTCTTTTTCAGAAAGGCCAAGCCACGAACTTTAAATTTTCGAATCAAGCACACAGAAAAACAGGATATTTTCGTGACGACACTACTTATGTACTATTAAAAGCTCTTGCTCCAAACATCGCTTATATTTATGAAATAGAGATAGTAGTTGTTTAAGGTCATTATTTAGAGCCAATTTTGTGGTATCTCCTTGATATTGTTTGTCATATAACTTCTTATTGCCGTATTTACTTAAGTGCTCTTCTATGTTTGGCGGAATAAAAAAGCAGGCTTTTTCACCAAGTTGTTTATAAAACTCATCTCTAAATATTCTGATTCCTTCAAAATCAAAATCACCATAATGAATATATTTATTGTTAACGTTCCCTAACCACGAAACCAAATCGTTCGATTGCGGGTATCGGCTCACAAAAAGTACACAATCATCTCCAAACAGATGCTTTTGCAAATGCAAATACCTAAAATTCTCCCCATTTTCAACACCAATAATTACCACGTTATCAGGTACTTTAAATTCCTCGAAATCGTGAATATATGTATACAATCCCTCAATGGGCTTTATGGTAATACCTCGACCCTTTAACGTAGCCTGAACGGGAGTAATGCAGTTTACCAAAAATCCTTTAAATGTTCGCCGACCGGCAACTTTTGAGTTGGTTGAGGCTGCAATATTTGCTCCTCGTGTATCCCCGTCTTTTAAGTTACTGGCATAAAAACGCAAGTCGCTTATGCCCCATTGGCTATTCAAATAATTTGTCAACACTGAGGATTTGGAAGCGTACACTTGCCGACGACTACGACCTTTGAGCTTAATTTGAAGTATACCTTCAGCAACCATTTCATCCACAAGTTCGCTTTTCAACTGACCATATGGCAAAGCCGCTCCTTCTAATAGTTGAATCAATTGTTCGGCTAGTTTGACTGATATTTTACGGTTCATCTGTTTGTTTTACACGTTTATTTTAATTCAGCTTGCTGTGGATTAGTAATAATTCTCCGAATCTTTGTCCGCTTTTCCTCATCCTTACTAATTTTAAAAATGTGTCGATAATTTAGTGGTGTGCTTTCTGTGGGCGAACCATTGATAAGTAAAATATTTCTCTCATTGGCAAATTTCATTATTCCCTTTACATTAGTAGGGTGTAGTTTGCCAATTTCATCCATCATACAATGAAGTTTAAACTCTGAAAATCGCCTTGATGCGGACTCTTTGAATACATTTAGCAACATGATGTTAATCATTGCTTTGACCAGCACATCTGTTCCTTCAGAGCCAACGTTAGTTAGTTTTTCTACCCATCCTGTACTATTGCCATTTTCTTCTATACGAAATGAAAGCTCAAAAGAATCGGCTAACTTTACAACGGAGTCTTTTGCAAAATTTATTTCTTTGACCAATTGCTTCAACAATTCCACAGCCTTCTCGTTGCTTTTGTGGTGATTTACTCCGGAAAACAAATTGGTCTCTCCCAGGCTTAGGGCGTTCTCATCGTTAAACTCCTTTATTCGTCTTAAAAGCGTAACTGCCGTATTTTTACTATCGGTAATATCTAACTCTATATTGTTGACTGCCGTGACAAAGTTTTTCTGTCGAAAATCGGTGTTTATTTTATTAATGATTTTTTTTATCTCGCCCGTTTTAGAAATAAGCATGGTTGTTTCTTTCCCCACGGAACCAACAATGTATGCAAATCGTTCGTTGATGCGCTTCTCGAACTGGTCAATTTTTTGTTCTTCAATAAAGTCGGTCAATTCCCTTGCCCACTCCATATATGCATCGGTGCCAATTAATTTATCGGGAAATTTAAAAATGTTATTGTCGGAAAAATGCGACAAAAATTTATCGATATTGGTTTTCAGTTCGTCTTGACGCGCTTTTGTAAGGTAATATTTCTCCATTATCTCATCAATAATCTGAACAGCTGTACCTGCAGTTTTCAGTGCTGGAGCAACCTTTTTTTGTTGGTCGAAAACTTCATACGCCGACGATTTAACAAAGGCTTCATATTTTTCTTCATCGCGAAGAAAAATTTCGCCCCTGGAATCAAGGGTTTCTATCTGTTTTTCTATTTGCTCTATATCTGCTGAAATTTTGCGATAATGCGTATTAAACGTATCCTTGAGATGATTTAGTTTAGCTTCTGATACGGTAATTTCGTTCTTAAACTCTTTTTCCCTGTCGAATAGCTCCCGTTTATCTTTTTTGTACTCGCTAACAATATCGCGGTTCTTATCGATGAAAGACAACTCACTTTCCACACTACCAATTTTCTTTTCTATATCGCTCAATCTGTCGGTATTGGCACCCTTCCGGCTCAATTCTTTATTTCTGTTTATTTTGAGCTGCTCTTTTTCGTATGCCACTTCTTTTTGTTTACGCTCAATTTGCAGCTGCAAAACCTCAATTTTTTGCAGATTTTGTGCACGTTCCTCCCCTATTCTACGCGACTTTTCCCGTTGTTTATTTTCTTTGCTTTTTTGCAGCTTTGCTTTCATCACACGTAGCTTGTCAGCAGTCATTTGTTTTTGAGCAATGGCCTTGTCGAGCTCAGCCTGCACACGTTCGATGGCGTGCGCTTTTTGGATTTCAGCATGCTCTTTAAGTCTGTCATACTCCAAATTAGCGGTTTCTTTTTTTCGGAGCAACTGCTTGCAATGGTAATTTGCAACCCGAACCTGTTCTTTCAGCTCTCTGATTTTTGGCAAATTGCGTTTTTGTATATTTTCAATTTCTTTGGAGAATGAAGTCGTAACAGTTTGCAAATCATTTTGACATTGATCTATAACTTTGTTCAATCGTTCCACCTCAAAGTTATAATCGTCGATGGTTTTAACGTTGCGCTCAACTTCATCGAGATTAACACTAACACCATAAATGGTTTCCGATGCATTCAGCAATTTTGGGGACAACCCGGCAGTAAAAAGCAGTGCTTCATCAATTACTTTCCCAATAGTATGCTCCCATCCGGGCTTATTCTCATTGAGCCAGCCATACAGAGAATCTTTGCTTTTTTGAATTTTATCCTGAATTTCTGCTTTTTCTTTTTCTGCCTGCTTCTGTTTTACACGTAAGGCTTCCGTTTTAATCTCGTTGTTTCGCGTGGCATCTACTTTTTCGTATTTCCACTTATTTTGCAACGACTCAATTTGCTGATTATAGCTCTGTATATTGTTTTGCTCCTCCTTAAATTTAAACTCCGATTCATTGGTAACAGACTTCACTTCGCGAATTTCATCGGCATAAAACTCGGTATGTTTCAATGTAAGTTTCTCTTTCTCCAGTTTATGTACATTATCTGTATCGAGCCCGAGTTGGTTTTCCTGATCGCTTATAGCAATAGCATGTTCGTTTTCCAGCGTTTTATATAGCTTCTCGTACTTTGCATTCAAATCAGCAACAAATTGCGCCTCATCTTTTTGTATTTCAATTTTTTGCGCTTCTTTCTGGTTGATAAACTTAGTGAGTAACGCATCTTTCTCTTTTAACAATGAATCGTACTTGCTGGCAATACTACTGTACTGATCAGTTAATAAAGATCGTTCGGTTTGTAACGATTCCAGTTCTGCCCGCTTATCGTCTTTTGTAGCAACTCGCTTCAGGAGCTCTTCAATATTTAGTTTTTCGTAATGCTTCTTTTGTTTTGCAGCGTCTTTCAGTTTTCCGTTCAATTGACTGATGCTATCGTTAATTTTCCCGACACGTTTATCGTAAAGCTCCTTTTCGTAATTTCGTTTCTGTATTTCTGCATCGTGTTTTGCTTTCAACTGTTCGCGCTTCTCGGTTAATTGTGGTTTTTCTTTACCAATGAGCTCTAACCTAAACTGAAGCTGACCGGCAAGTTCCATTTGCTCACTATTCAAATGCCTGATGGCAGAAAGCATTTGAATTGCATCGCGCGCTTGCTTTTGTACCAAGGGGAATCGAAACTGTTTAATATCATTCAACTCTGATTCAAACCCTTTCAAATGATGATTATATTGGTCTAAGTCGATGGCAATTTCCTCTTCCTCCATTGAAGAAATAATGGTTTGTTTTATCTCATTTGCATCGAGTTTGGTGTTTAAAAAAACATTTTGAATGGTTCTGTAAATGTTTTTATATTGTTTGGCCTCAAGCAGTGAGTATTTTCGGAACGCTTTTTTTGCTAAATAGTTCCCATACAAAATATCGCGATATTGATCATAGCTATTGACCAAAGAAGAGACATTGACCCGGTTCTTGTCGAGATTTTCGCGTATGGCATCCCAATTATTATAGGCATTTCCGGCTTCACTGATAAAAAGTTGGTGCTTATAGGCTGTATCGATAAACCGAAAACAAACCCGGTTTTGTGACCTGAAGGCAACTACACAATAGGCTCCTGTTTCTCTTACCACTTCATAAACAATGTAGGAGTCGGCATATTTGAGGTAAAAATCGACAAAACTTTTCACAGTCGGGCCATGAGGAATGCCCAGTTTGCGGGAATCTGCGTTATAAAAAAATAAGATTGCTCTCAAAACGGTACTTTTCCCTACACCTTGTGTACCAATGAAATGAATATTTCCATCCAGCTGTACTTCTGCATGCGGAATAGTGGCGCTATTGATAAAAACAATTTTATTCAGGTATCTCATTGCGAACTTCTTCTGTAAGATTAATATTCAATATAAGTTTTTCCAAATAACTGAACGATGCCAGTACTTTATACGAATCGGAAATTTCGTTTTCCAACTCCACAAACCCATCGCTGCGTAACCTCTCTACTAACTTCTTTATTCCATCCAACTCATTGTCTGTTTGTGTATATTTTCGTAAAGCTTTTAGTTTACTTTTCAGCGTAGCATTTACCTTGAGTTGGACAGATATTTCCTGTGGTTCGAACCGATAGCCCGAACCGAAGGAAGAATCATAACTTTTAAAAAAATCGACAATATCGATCCATCGGAATGCTGCTTCGAGTTTTCTGTTAATATCAGCCCTTTGCTCTTGGCGGGTAAAATAAAAATACTCGTCTCCCTGCGTAAGCAAAAAGTTAATCTGTGCAAAGTAGGTGGCGAGCTCATCAAAATGCTCTTCAATATAGCTATACAGCCGCTGCAAATGAGGTTTTGAGCTATTTGAACAAATAAATCCTCCTTGGCTTAAATGTTCAAAAATATCTTGTTTTAAGTTGTGTGTTGCCATGGTTACTCAAATAATTGGTACATGTTTAGGATTTATTATTGTGGATAAACAACAGAAAATTCGGTTCCATTATGTTCTATAAACTCATCGGTAAATCGAAACTCACTCTCATACAATGAAATAAGCTGACAGTAATACATCACCATTTCTTCAAAACCCACATCTTTCGGATAAGCGTAATGGATTACAAACTCGAGCAAATGATACCCGGAAGCCGAAAAATTATTCTTCATTTTTTCTAAATCGACAAATACGGCATCTTCACTGATATCGTTCATAAACCCTTCTTCAATTGTGCCCGCCAATGGCACTTTCTGCTTTGCTGCATTTCTGTTTTTCCGATTGAGCTTTTTAATAATTTCATAAATAGCATCGTCTTGCAAAATATCTAAACCCAGCTTTACCGGAAAAACAGGCCTCTTTTCAAAGGAAAGTAGATTTAAACTGCGCAATTGCTGAACAATATCCGACTTATTTTCCAATTCAAACTGGTCCTTCAGATACTTTACCCGCCTTATTTTTTCGCTTACTTTGCTTTGATATTTCACCTGATTGAGGAAATCGATAATTTGTTTTTCGGTTTCAATGAGGTTATGTCGGGATTCCTGCAATTGAATTCTAAGTTCCGTAGTAATCCGGTTCAGTTCCTCATCTTTTGCTGTAGCAAAAAAAGTCCGTTCATCCTCAGTAATTAATTGTCCGGCAAGTTGAATCAGCTGTTTAATATCAACCCTACGCTGATCGTAATTCTCAAGTTTTTTTATTTTAATTTTATAATTCGGTTCTGTTTTAAAGGCATCATCAATATTACGATTAAGGTCGACAATATTGCGCAAACAGATTAAACCTACTTTACGCAAGGAAGTTTTAACAATTTTAAGGTATTTATATTTACGGTACTCACTATCTTCCGATAGGTAATAATCAATATTTTCTTTAAGCCTTGTAAGGTGTTCTTCAATTAATGATATGTTTATCTCTTCGTTTACATCCAGAATTTGTTCAAAAAAACCGAGTAACTGATCATCAATTTCTAAAAAGCGACCATTTTTTACAATCACCCCTTTTTCTATAAGCGCATGCACCCTGTTTTCGCCCATCAATTCCATAGCCTGATCGTAACGATAGTCGAACGACTTACGCTTCCCAAACATCTCGCTGAGGAGCTCTTTACCAAGCACTAAGGCATTAAGCAGTTCTTTTATAGAATGAAAGGCGTACACTTTAAATATTAAAACTGATTACGAATAAGGAATAAAAGTCTTCAAAACTTGTCCAAAATAATAAAGAAAAGCTAAGCTGTGAAAAAAAATGAGATTAATTATAAGTTTGTGGCATAAATATTATGAAAACGGAAGAAACAAAGTTTTCCACTTCATCGAAATATTTATCCTTTTAAAAACACGGATCACGTGTCCTAATTATACCATAACGGATATAAGTTACTCAAAAATTTCATCTGGATTGAATGGTATATCATCGTCCGGATCTTTATCGTGCGGGCCAACGCCCGGCGGATTAAATAAGCCCCAGCGATCAATTATATAGTTCCATTTGTCGAAACCTTCCACCCAATCGATGAACAATAATCGGTACTCTTCTATCAATTTGCGCACAATATCAAAATATCCAACATACTCAAATCCAAAATCTTCCAGCGAATGATTTTGTATCATTAAATCCATTGCAGCCTTACGGATTAAAGCTGCATTTTGCATTCTGATATCATATAAATCGCCTCCTTCAGCACCTGCAACCTTGACCGTAAGCATAGCTGCATCTGATAACATTTGCATTTTAATATGTTGCAAAATCTCATTATCTTCAGGTATTAAATCGGTAATCTCTTTTACCGTATCATAAATCTCACGTCCTTTTTTATAAATCGGGAGGTTTTCAGGTTTATTTTCTTCAAATTCATCCATATTGTTAACTGTTATGAACTCAATCATTTTACCCGCTCCCAAATATAGCAAAGCTCATTCAAAATAATTAGTAAACACTGGCATTTCTTATAGTTCAAGAGCACTACTTATTCGTGAACCAAATAATAGATATAATAAGGTTCAGCTTAGGTGATTTTTTATAAAACCTCCTAACATTGGATTTTAAACCATGGCTTAAGTCAAATCCTTTTCCATTTAATATAAAATTATTTTTTAATATTTTATTATCTTAGATTCAATATTCAAGCATATTAATAACAATTGGAGTTTAACTGAAAAATTATCTGTCATGAACAACGAAAAAAACAAGGACTTGAATCAGAAAATTGATAATGAACTTAAGAAAAAAGAATTGCAAAAGAAGTATGGAGCAGACTTTAGGGGTGAAGGCAACATTTCGCCAGAATTGGAAAATCAATGGTTAAATTATATTGATGAGTTCGAAAAGCAATTCAACAGCACTACAGAACAAATCAGCGTTTGGGAGTACATTGGCCAACCTGCCTATCAAAAAATAAACGAGTTAAATCCTAACGAAATTTCTAAAGAACTTGAACGAGTACTCGCTGTAATGCGCGAAAATAATATTTACCTGGACACTTTTTGTGAGGTGGATGATAATGAGCTCTATCGTTTTATAACCGAAGAGCTTTTTGTTTACGAAATTGATAATATGAATATCCCAGGCATGTCAACTAATTTCATATACGAAGAATTCCATCCAAATGCTAAATTTGATATTGAAATGGCCTTCGACAACTTTTTCACGTCTACTATGCAAAAACATACAAGTATTGATGGTAAGGGGTATGACTTGACATATGTTGACACAAAAAACCACAAAAATGCGATAAATGAGCCAGTCGATGAAAAAACTGTGATCGAAAAAATCAATAACTTTCTAAATACCTTCGATTACTTCGAAATCATCTCCAATGAAATATTAGAAATCACTATTAATCAGAATAAAACAGATGCGCAAATTGATTTTCGCATACATATTAATGGCCGATTTCATAAAAGCAAAGAGACAATTACTTATAAAGGAAATGGTTTTTTCAAGCTAAAGCCAAGCGAATATGGAGGTTGGGATATTTATCACATCAATATGCCGGGATTAAAATTCTGAAAATCAATTACTGCACAATACAGAAAGTATTTCAATTAGCTTTAATGACTGACTATCATACAACTGACACCATAACAAATCACCGAAAATTGTAAAATAGTTGTAAAAAAAATGGAGACAAATCTGCATTCAATTTGGGTTTTTAACTTTTGATTCCCCTTAAAAATGCATTCAATACGGCATGGTTTTATTCTACTTTGTTATGGTTTATTTCAGCCATATTATCTACTATCTCACTGTTGCTTCCCGGATATCATTCAAATTTATCCTTGATGGTCTCATTGTATAAAATATTTGCTGTTTCTATATTTCTCGGATCGCCTGTGTTTAGCAAATCAGCATAGACTATGCTTGCCAGAACCGTTTTTTCCTGGTCATCTGTTCGCCAAAATTTTCTGTAAAGGAAAAGCTTTCCTGCATCATCAGGAACAATTTTTAAATTTTTCATGAGTACCGGAACTTCTTCTTGTGTATAAATGCAAAACTCACCGGGTTGTATGTAGTTTGTCAGCATATTGGCAGCAGGCTCGCCGCCCCACTGTGTTTGAGGTGAATTTAAGTTAAGTTGATGCCAATTTTTTGTTTCAGTTGCAAAACGATACCTGCCCAAGAAAACTTTTTCGCGTAAAACATCATTATAATTAGCAATCCAGTTATCCAATAACTGCTTTTGGTTCTGTAATTGGCGTTGTTTATTATTAATACGCAGCAAATACTTTTTTTGCTCTAAAGCGGTAAATGTCTTGTTAATTGTATCGAGTGCTACACCAGCCTCTTTAGCAATGTCTCTGTATGTTTGATTCACTAAGTGAGGGTTGATCAATAAATTAAACACAACCTTTAATCCGGCAGGTGTAAAGAGCTTTGTCTTTTCTTTCTGCTTTATTTTATTTCCCGGCTGCTCAATAAACAAAAATACACCTTTATTTTTCAGGTAAATATTGCCCTGCGTGTCCAGGTAGTTTATATTGAAATCCCTCAAAACAGCTTTCATTTTCGGGTATATCTTTTCAGCTATGAGCAGAGTGTTATCTGTAACTAATTCTTGCAATTTAGCAAGTTGATGCTCACGAATTTCTTTTCGGATAATACAAAAGTAGGTCTTTTCGATGCCATCAATGTCGAGCAGCACCTTACAGTTAAAAGGTGTTTTTTCTGCTTTATGATGCAAGAACTCATACCTGAATCCCACACCTGTGGGTTCTTTCAGTTGATTTAAAGCAATATCGACAATTCTTTGTCCTTCCATTTGTTCGAAAATTTATTTTGTTCGCGAATCGCGTACATACAAATATAGCGAACAAAAATGAAATTATCTACTTTTGCGATGAAAAAAATGGCTTCAACAATTCACCAACAGGGTAAAAAGGGAAGAGGTGGAATTATTGTGTGATGTTGAAGAAACTGCTTTACCATTGAAAGGTAAAAAGAAAAATATGAATGGACATTTATATTTATTGCCTTTTCACATAGTACCTATTACTACAAATTCCTTATCTTTATTAACAAGTGCGTTATTCGATTTCTTCATCTTCTTTAAAAATATCCTCAACAATTTCTGTAGGGTTTATAATAGGGAGATAAATATCGTTCATAAAGTTTCCGATTGTACGGTTTAGGATAATACCACGAATAGTTGAAAAAGCAATACCTAAAAGCTGAGCTAAGATATTTTTATCTTTAATTTCAATTTCTAGTTCTTTCACAAATTCATATACAATATCAACATTGATTTTCAATATTTCAATGTCTCTATAGATATACATAACATTAATATTAACCTTAACAGCTTTGTCTTCTTCATTAAATCCAAAGGCAGGCTTGAAACTAAACTCAACCTCTTCCGGATTAAATTCAGAAATATCTTCATCTGAGAGGTTTTGTACAGAAAATGAATTTGTTTTCAACTCAACAATTCGATAGGGAAATTCATATTTTAGCTGTTTATCTTCCATATCAACCTATTTTATAAGTTGGAATATTTTGTCCTTCAAAATGGAAATTACCTGAGTTTTCTTTTCGTTTATTATTTAGCTTATATTCTTTATTGTGGTGTATTATATCCAATTTTTGCTCAGGCTTTATAACCTGAGCAACGTCAACAAATTTTAGCTGAGGGAATTTGCCCATTGCAAGTGATAACTCTACAAGCTTTGATAGTTTGTAATCAAAATCACCATTTAAAACTTGAGAAACATACCCTTTAGTTACACCTAAGTGTTTAGCCAGTTGTGTGCGGTTCATATCATTTTCTTCCATGTATTGATTTAATTCACGAAAAAGTTGATTTTGTATTTTAGTAATATTGTAACCTTTACTTTTTATTAGTTTTTCCTTTTTCATCGTAGTAGGTTTTGAGATAGGCGTTTTTGATACTTCTAAATTTTCGAATGTCCTTTTTTTGTTGATTTTTGTAACCACCAAAAATTATAAGCTTTCCATCTGGGTGTTTAATGGCGTAAACTCTAAGATGCTTAGTCTTAAACTCATACTCTTTTACTTTACTTTTTCCTTTGGTAATATCTTTGAACTTAGTATTTGGAAGCAATTTGTTATTTGCAACATCTTCCATATTTGCATAAATAGAAGCTAACTCTTCTTCATATTGCCCATTATTTTCAATTTCTTCTTCATATTCATCAAATTGGCACTTATTATCAATGCCCAATTTGTAAAATTGCTGTTTTCCTTCTATTGCATCTATTTTATGTAACGAATATCTTGTCATAATGTTTAGTTGCAACTAAACTTTTGTAAAAGAATAAAACTTTTTTCAAAAAAGCAAATACAAATACAATATTTAGTCATTTCAATTTCTCAATAAACGGTGAAAACGCCTTCTCAAATTTTGGGAGGTTTTCAATAAAAAATTTATCCATTTCAGGCCATGATTCTTCATTGAAAACGTTTACTGTTTTATCTTCTATTTTTATTCGACTCATTTTATTATCTGGCAGTTCTTCCCATTCTAATACGCTGCCAAAAGCTTCCTCTATTTCGGTTTTATGATTGAATAGGTTTTTGAAATATTTTTTATTTTTTTCTTTACTGGAACTGCCAATCGTTAACTCAATTCGTGCAAAATTTCGTGATACGACCATCGTATAGGCTATCCCAGCTTTACCAGCTCCCGTACTTAACCAATGATCTTTTGATGCACTTACATTTTCGAAAAGATGCGTGTTTTCTATCTTTTGTAAAATATGCTGCCAATACTTTTTTCGCACTATGTGTCGATTAGCTGTTTTAGAATTGACTTCATCGCTGCGATATTTTATTATTAGTTCTTCTTCTAATTCAAATAAGGTGAGCAGCTTTTTTAAAACTTTAAACTTGCTATTACTGTCTATATTTGCTTCAATAAACCAATTATTGACGACTTCCTGTGGTGAGCGAAAATCGTTTTTGTTTCTCGTAATCTTCAAAATATCCTGATTACTAATTAGCAATTGTGCATTTCTTTTATAGAGCTCACCTATAACATAAAAATACATTTGTGCGATCGCATCGGTTTCAATCTTATTGTCTTCGAAGATAAAGTATTCAAGCTTTTTGAAGGTGGGGGCTTCGGCATCGTAAATATTTATTTCATCCTCTTGACTAATCTCTTCAATTTGAACATCAGGATAAAACCATACTTTTATAAATCGGTCATATAATAAATTAAACCGCTGTTGCATAGCCTCTATATCCCAATGGTCAATTTTACTTAGATATTTATTCAACCATAGTCTACTATAATTATAACCTTGCTCTTTTCCATCAATATTCATCATTTTTTTAGACTGGAAACTTTTATTACTCAAAGCTCCATTATTTCCCGATAAAGTGAGGTTTGCAATGGTATGTAAATATTTTTCTTTAAAATCGAAATAATCTGTTTGTGACAATTTCTCACTCCATTCCTCCGTTGGGTTCTGAGGAAAAATATGTTCGATGGTTATCAATTCATTATGCGTATTTACATATTCTCTATTTTCATGATTTTCCAACAACTCGAAGAAATAATTTCTGTTTTTTGCTTTTGCGGTGTATATGTCTTTGTCTTTTAATGCCGACTTTACCTCTTCATTGGTTGGGAATTTTGCACTACCTTTCTTTTTCAATAATGCCACTGCAATTGAGTTATAGTAATCATCAAATTCAACTTCGCCATACAATGTCATGAATATTTTATTTAAGGCATTTGTAGGGAGACCAACAATGAATCTACGCCATGTGTAACTTTGAATGAGCTTTAATATTTGAATAAGTACCGACTTATCTATTAATCCATTTTCTTTATCCTCAAAAACCTGTAAAAGAAATGGATAAGCCACATTTATTTCTATTCGGCTAATGTATTCCAGTTCTTTTCTGATTTCTTTATCTTTTTCAATTGTTGGATTTATAAATTTCTTATAGTGAAATGATAATGATTTGATATTTTCTAATTCCTGATAAAAGCTTTCTGCTCTTTTGTCCGGGTACTGTCTTTTGAATTCGAGATAGACTTTATTCTTATTCGGTATTTTTTTAGTTCTTAAAGTGAGGTAGTCTCTGATATAATCTGAAACCATTGATTTTTGCCTTTTTAGATCTTTAGCATTTTCTTCAATGGGATTCCAAATGGTTTCGAATATTTTGTTTTGCTCCTTGGGTGGCAAATCCATTAAAATGAAGTTCCTAATCAGGTCAGATTCCGATAAGTCAAGTCCAGTAGAGTTTAGGCTTTCGAAAATGCGTTGTGGATCGTCTTTATCCCTTTCTAATGAGATTTCAACAAATATTAAGCGATCAAGACCGTTAAGTATAGTTTGAAACAGCTCCTCGTTAATAATACCTTTAAAATAGTTATAGTTTTCAATTACATTGGAATAGGGCAGGTTACCATTTTCATTGCCATTCATAATGGCCTTAAAAGCAATGGAGCTTGTATCAGTTTGCTTTAGCTTCAGCTTACTTGTTTCATTCTGAACGTACTGATTCGTTAAAAACATATTGTAGATGCGTTCAGCTTCTTTTTGCATATCATTCTCTTTGGCAAACCGGTAAAGTGCCACATACAAAATATTTATTGTAGTAAGCCTTTGTTGACCATCTATAATAAGTAATTCTTTTACTTTACCTATATTGAAAAAACCTTCGGTTATAAAAACGACACTACCAATAAAGTGCACGCCCCTGTCGTGTCTTTCGACATCAATAATATCATTCAGTAGCTGTTTACATTCACTATGAGTCCAATCATAGTTTCTCTGATACACAGGAATGACAAATTGTACATTCGGGGCTTGTAAAAAGTTGGATATTTGTAGTTCGCTTGCTTTCATATTATTAATTTATGCTTTGTTCCACAATCTCAATCTCATCCTCCGTTAAACCATATAATTCATAAACCATTTGGTCGATTTTTATTCACATCTCCCTTCCACTTCTCCAAAGAAACCGCAAACCGTTTTGCCAAAGCATCATCTAATTCGTTCAATGCTGAAATTACCTCATCGAATGAAATAACTGCATCATCGTTTGTTAGGTTTAAGGGTTGAATGTAAAGAATTTCAGGAGTAATATCGATATTATTAATTTCAATTGTTTTATCGTTTCTGGATATTCAACCCATGTCCTGTATTTTGTCCAACAGGGCGTTGTATTTTACTTTTTGGTGGGTGGCTTTGTATATTTTTTGTAATCCTTTCAATATGCCGGAAACTCCAATTTGTGCGGTGCGTTCCAGGTACCAGTCTTGTTTATCTCTGCGTGAGCGTTGGTCGGTTTTCAATTCGATGAGATAAACACGCTTTGCATCGTTGGCATAAGCGAGGTAGTCTATTTTAAAGGATTGATTAATATGTGGGTTCTTCTCTGATATTTCACCCACTCGAACCGGAAATTCAGGAATGATGTAGTCAATTTCAGTATCTTTTTTCTGTTTTATGATTTTGCCCAGGTACAAAGCAAAGAATATATCGGCTCTTCGTTCTAATTGGTAGGCCGGAAGATGCCGCCAGTCGTCCAGTAAATCAAATAGTTTATTAATCGTTTGTGCTTCTTCCACTTTCCCGATGTTTGAGTCTATCAAATATAGCAAAGTTTACGAGAAATCGAATCAAAACCTTAGAGGGATTCACACCTTCCGCTCCATGACAAATACGCCACACACGTCTTCGCTATCGAAGGTTGAACCTACCAGTTTGTTTTCTGATATCAGGTATACATCGAAAGTATTCGGCAGATAGTTGATTGCTTTCTGGTTTTGCTTGGCTTTTACTTCTATACTTTCAAGCCGCACTTTATCGTCTGATATAACTCCTTTTACTTTTTCAGTTATATCAATTTTATATTCGTTTTCAACTTCTTCAGTAAACGAAAAGACCCCCGAAACAACATTCCCGGTTTGCATCAATTCCACTTCTCCAATGGATTTTCCAAACTCAAAATCTTCCTCATATGTCCA
>NZ_DATFKB010000164.1:0-4966 GCF_035268865.1 Salinivirga sp.
CATGCGGAACAAATTTTTAAGGTAATCGAATTTAAAAAACGGATTTTTTATCAAGTGGTTTTCTTGAAATGATATATTAAAGATTAAAATGACATAACATTAATTACCATCGCCTGAAGCCGGCTTGGCTCTTCATTTTTGGGTTATTCCCTTCGGTCATGAGCTCAGCGCCTAACGGCGATTCGGTTGAACCAAAAACGAAGCAAAACTTTAGTCCGACTTCCGGCGGGAATTCAAGGCTTAGCATTTTGAGCGACCTTCTTTACTTTCGATTTCTAAATTAAAAAAACTCGATGATGCTACATCCATTTTATTTCCAATTAAACTTACTTCGCATCATCTCAAACAGTTTTTAATTTGCCTTCGGCCGAAATCTTCAAGTAAGAAGGTGCCCGCTCAAAATACTTAGGCCGACTATAATTGCCCGTTTCAGAAAATGATTAGCAACTCCCCAAAGCGGGTTGGCCCGATCAAATTGGCGGGCTAGCGTTAGCGTGAATGATCAATAAACATAAATGACATAAAAGAGGCTTGTCCAGCTTTTATATGTCATTTAGTTTATTGAACAGAGCGGGTGGAAGCGTAATTTGATCTAGACTTTTTTGCAACTTTTTTTGTCATGAAAAAAAGTTGGTTGTAAAAAGTTAACTTTTTCTATGATGAGATAAAGTGGGTTATGCATTGCACAAAACGGGAGGAATTTTAAATTAGAAGATTGCTTTATCCGGGATTTTTGGGTTAGGGCTTCGCTAAAAGTTAAAGCGTCATGCTTCAGTGCTGTGAATCGGGTTCTGTTTGCAGACTGGCTCAGATTTTTGGCTACAAGTCATCTGGTGAATTGATCCTTGCCTTTTGATTGATGCAAACTGTTTTGAAAAGTTAGCAAGTTATTCACCACATGACTTTCAATGGGTTTCTGGCAGGGTTGATATCATTTTTTCAAACAAAGCTTTCCATCTTCGTCACGAACAATGATTCCCCGCTCCATAAGCTCTCTGATGCGCTCTATGAATGCTTCCTGGTGGTCGTGGAATTTATTTTTTAAGTCCCTGGGCAATAGCGGCTTTTCTTCTAAAGCGTCTAAAATATTTTGTGTAATAACTTTGTTGGGTAAGGGTTGTTTTTTTTGCTTTTTCACACAGTAATCGCATTGGCCGCATTCCGGTGCATTCTTTTGTCCGAAGTATTGTAATAAAATCTGGCTCCGGCAACGGTCCTGCGTTTCGGCATAATACACGGCTGCCTTAAGTTTATTGGCTGCCATATTTTTACGAAAATCGTAGTTTTCACGCGATATGTACAAGTTTTCTCGCGAAAGACGCTCTTCGCGATAAAACACAATCGGGTTGTTTTTTTGCGGAATATAGCGGACAATTTTCAGGTTATTGAGGCGTTGCAGGTATTTAAAAATCACCTCCACTGAACTTTTGGCGCGGCGTGCAAGCATAAGCTCATCAATGGCTACAAAATCGGTAAATAGGCCTGTGTAACTACGCAAAATCAATTTAATGAGCCTGTCGAATGCAGCATTGGCTACCTGAAACTCATACAACTCGTCGCGGTGAACAAGAAATTTTATTTTACTTGGATTGTGTACGCTATCTGTAAGCTCTATATAACCTTCCGATTGTAGGACTTTAAGGGCATTATAGGCCTGAATCATGCTGTAACGATAAGTTTTAGCAAAATCGGCCAGTATAAAATCAAAGCTCATGCCTTTTCCAGAGCCCACAGCCAGGTTATAAAAATTTCCCAGCGACTCATATATTTGTTTAATCAGTTTAATGTCCGGAAAGCTGTTCGTAAAACTCTGCTTTAGCCGTGTATGGTCTTGTTTATTGTACAATAAAATGCCGTAAGCTTTTTTCTCATCTCGTCCGCCCCTGCCCGCTTCCTGAAAATAGGCCTCGAGCGAATCGGGTAAATCCATATGCACCACAAATCGCACATCGGGTTTGTCAATTCCCATACCAAAGGCATTTGTAGCTACGATGATTCGGGTGCGATTGCTTTTCCACTCCTCCTGCTTTTCATCGCGCCGCTCTGCCGATAAGCCTGCATGGTAATAATCAGCATTGATGCGATTACGTTGCAGATGTTCAGAAATTTCGCGTGTTCTGCGGCGGCTACGCACATACACCACCCCCGTCCCCTTGTTTCGTTGGCAAAGCCGGGTAAGGTCGTTGAGCTTATCGTCTGAATGTTTTACCCAATACACCAGGTTTTTTCGTTCGAAGCTCTTTTTAAAAACATTGCGCTGCTTAAACTGCAGCTTATCCATAATATCGTCCACTACTTTTGGTGTAGCAGTGGCAGTCAGCGCCAAAAAGGGTGTATTGGGAATCAACTCCCGCAAATTAGCTATTTCCAGATAAGCCGGTCTAAAATCGTAGCCCCATTGCGAAATGCAATGTGCCTCATCAATTGCTATCAGGTTCACATTCATACCCTGCACGCGTATACGAAACAGCTCTGTACCCAACCGCTCGGGCGATACGTACAAAAATTTATAATCGCCATAAATGCAGTTGTTCAATGCTGTATCGATTTCATCTTTCGATAGTCCGCTGTAAATGGCAAGGGCCTTTATGCCGCGTTCCCGCAAATTATAAACCTGGTCTTTCATAAGAGCAATAAGCGGTGTTACCACAATGCAAATACCATCCTGTGCCAACGAGGGAACCTGGAAAGTAAGCGATTTTCCACCTCCGGTTGGCAGCAAACCAAGGGTATCCTGACCACTTCCCACCGATGCTATAATTTCATGCTGCATTGGTCGAAAATCATCATAGCCCCAATGGTCTTTAAGTATTTTTTGGTATCTGTCCATATATGTGCGAACTATAGCGCGATATTTACAAAGATATAAAAATTGAACAGCCAAACTCATTGCAAAAGTGTCTGAAAAAATGTTTCAATAATAAAAATATACACTTTCAGCTACCACCTTATCCTGTCAGGTTGACATGTCAATTATTTTGGTATAATATTCGTATATGCACATATGTCAATTTGAAAAAACAATAAAAAATGATTTTGATACAATCACCTGAAGAGATAGGCGCAGAGGCCAAAAATTATTATGTACTGGTCTACAAATCGGGAAGCAGCCAAAGTGAGTGCGCATACAAAAGCATTGAAAAGGCTGCGGAAAAAACAGGTATTGCAATATTTGCAGCCGATGTAAATAAAACACGCGCTGTGCACAAACCACTTGGCGTAAGTGCTGCGCCCACACTGGTAAAAGTAGCGGAAGGCAAACCAGTAAAACACATTAAAGGCTGCCAAAGTGAAGGTTTTTACGAAACATTGTTTGAAGGTAAAGAATTCACATCATTTTCGGGCAGTGGTGGCGGCGACGGACAGTCGGTACTGATGTACACCACACCCACATGCACGTATTGCAACAGTTTAAAAACCTATTTAAACGAACAAAAAGTGCCGTTTACCGAAATAGATGTATCAAAAGACCACCAGGCAGCGCAGGAGATGGCCCAGCGCAGCGGTCAGCAAGGTGTACCCCAAACCGTAATAGACGGACAGGTCGTTATAGGTTTTGACAGAAATAAGATAAACCAATTACTCAATTTAGAATAATTTAACCATTAAATGTAGACGAATATGAAAGAGTTACAACCAATCAACCAACATGTGTTAGTTGAGCTGAAAGAGCAGAAAGAAGAAAAAACTGCTTCCGGAATTATTATTCCCGACTCAGCCAAAGAGCAGGACAATACTGGTGTAGTAGCTGCCATAAGTCAAATTGAGAACCCTGAAATCGCCGAAGGCGAAACCGTTATGTTTAAAGAACGTGCGGGTGAGGAACTTGAATTTGAAGGTAAAAACTACCGTATGGTGCCCTACGCTGACATTCTCGGTAAAATAATCGAGACCGAGTCCATTTAAGTTGATTGTATTTAGTGGTTAAGCAAACATGTTAAATGATATATTTCCAACCATCATTGACGAGTAATTGAGAAAGGCGCTGAAAGGCGCCTTTTTTTTATGATTCTGAGATTAAAAGTCCGCTACTTTGTTGATTCATTTAGAAAGTAATTTATTCCGAAAAACATTAATTTTTAATGGTAAAAATCCATTTTAGCAACAAAATCTATTGTGGGATGAACTTCAGTTTTTTTGTCATTAAATACATAAAACAAGTGACGAATGGTGCATAATTGCAATAATGAAACTCCTTGTCTAACGCTACATCCCCTATACCTGCATTTCGCTAGAGCAAAAGAAGTTAGGTACCTATACAATAATTCTGTACTTTTGCAAAAACACCATAAAAACAGTGAAAAATGAAAGGCTTTTTACTCAGCACATTTCTATTTTTAAGCATTAGTTTAATAGCACAAACAACCAACCAAAATGGCGACTGGGAAGATAATGCGACCTGGCAGGGCGCTGCTCCGGGTACCACATTTGCTTCAGATGTATATATTGAACATAAGGTCACATCAAATAGTGGGCTTAATTTATTTTTAGGAGGCACCTTAACCATAGGGAACAATAATGGGCCAACAGATAGCCTAACAATAAACGGTGAGTTCATTTCTACCGGAGTTACCACCCTTATTATTAACAACGATGGCGTTGCAAAAATAAATGGCGATATTTCAAATATATTTTTAGGAAGCATAATTGTTGATGGTAAGCTTTTGGTTGACGGTAACTTTTATAATACTGGAACATCAGATATATCTGTAAGTGAGACCGGAACCATTGGTGTTACAGGTGACTTTTACAATTTAGGTGATGTGGCCAACGATGGTAACATTAATGTAGGCGGAACATACTTTGATACCGGGAATACAACAGGAACTGGCACACTTGACGAAGGACACACCAACCCGCTCCCAGTGGAATTTGGAAACCTTACACACGAAATTGTAAACGACAGAGTCAGACTTGAGTGGTACACCCTCTCAGAGCTCAATAACGACTATTTTATTATAGAAAA
>NZ_DATFKB010000165.1:0-11538 GCF_035268865.1 Salinivirga sp.
TTCATGCTTTCTAATGCAGGGTGGATCCTATTTTTACTTTTATTGGGATCTTTTGCTGCCTATCGAATGCAATTCGTAATTACACGGCCGCTTGCAAGTCTGGCAATGGCCTCAAAAAGAATTTCGCAAGAAGCAGACTACTCCATCAGGCTCCACAGGGAAGGTAAGGATGAAATTGCTACTGTTTACAATGCATTTAATAATATGCTCAGGCAAATTGAGAAACGCGATGAGGCAAGAAATGCAGTGGAGCTAAAACTGCAAAAGGCAAAAGAAGATGCCGAAAGGGCTGACCAACTCAAAACCAGCTTCCTGACAAACATGTCGCACGAAATTCGCACACCAATGAATGCTATACTGGGTTTTACCAACCTAATGCTGGAAGAACACCTGACTCCCAAACAAGAAGAAGAATATCTAAAAGTAATTAATGAAAGCGGAGCAACATTATTGAACCTGGTAAACGATATTCTGGATATATCGAAAATCGAATCAGGAGAACTTAGCATTGCAGATGGGATTTGCGATATTAATGCGCTCTTCAGTGATCTTTTTGTCTCTTTTAACGAAATTAAAAGTCAAAAAAAGAAAGCACACCTGGAGTTATACATAAATAACCCACTCAATCATAAAAAAATACTACTTAAAACAGATCCGTTTCGCTTGCGACAAGTGCTTGTGAATTTATTAAACAACGCCATAAAATTTACCGATAGTGGCCACATCGAATATGGATTAAAAGAAAACGACGACATCCTTATTTTTTATGTGAAAGATACCGGTATTGGATTTGATAATTCACACATAAATGAAATATTTAAACGGTTTAGAAAAATAGATGATGAAAAAACACGGCTATATCGTGGCGCGGGCCTGGGACTAGCCATTTCGCAAGATATAGTAACATTACTTGGAGGCAAATTTCATGTAGAATCGGAACCCGGTGAAGGATCTGTATTTTCATTCTCATTACCCAAAATCCTGGCAGAAAAACAAGATTTTCCGGACAAAAAAGATGATAGCAGTAAAACAGACCTTGATTTAATGGGAAAAACAGTGCTAATTGCTGAGGATGAGCCCAACAACTTTAAATTCTTAAATCAATTACTTCAAAAATACAATGCCACCATAATTTGGGCAAGAGACGGACAGGAGGCAATTAACCAGGTTGAGCGTCAAAAAACAGACCTTATCCTAATGGATATAAAAATGCCGGTTTTGGACGGTTTCGAAGCAACGAAGCGCATTAAAGAGCAATACCCCGAAATGATCATCATTGCACAAACGGCTTATGCCTCCACAGAAGTAATGAGAAAATGTAAAACTGCCGGCTGCGATTACTTTGTGTCTAAACCCATTAAAAAATCTGAGCTTATAAGCACACTGAAGCAGGCATCAGTTCATCCAAAGGCATAAATACAAACGCCTTTGATCTATTAAACCCGGGTCTGTTTTTGTGGTTTTCTGAATATTTTAAATCTGGCAAGGCCAATTTTCTGAAAGAAATAGGCAAAAGAAACACCCAAAACACCAATACCATATTTCGAGCTTCTTGCAAGGTTAATCGATGATGCTTCGTCGAAATACTTCGTAGGACAGGTTACTTCTGCAATTTCGTATCCTGCAAAAAAGATCTGGGCCAGCATTTGGTTATCGAACACGAAGTCGTCAGAATTCACATTGTAATCGATGTCTTTTAAAACTTTGGCTGAAAAAGCTCGATACCCGGTATGATATTCACTGAGCTTTTGATTCATTAGTATATTTTGTGCCAGTGTGAGTAAACGATTGGCTACATACTTGTACCATGGCATACCGCCTTTTAAAGCACCCTTACCCAAAATACGCGAACCGAGCACAACATCATAAAGGCCATTGGCAATAATGTAGCACATGGAATGAATCAGCTTCGGAGTATATTGATAATCGGGATGCAACATGACTATGATATCTGAATCAAGGTCAAGCGCTTTATTGTAGCAAGATTTTTGGTTACCCCCATAACCTTTATTGATATCGTGCTTTACAATATGCCTGATGCCCAGTTTCTGTCCTACTTCTACAGTTTTATCACTACTCCGGTCATCCACCAGAATAACCTCATCAACAATGTCGAAAGGAATTTCATTGTATGTTTGCTCTAAAGTTTGCTCGGCATTATAGGCCGGCAAAACCACTGTAATTTTTTTGTTGTTGATCATCGATCTGCATTTATTTTTCAGGGTCGCGAAAACAGAATACGAACCCGTTTTTTTCTCCAAATTTTTTCAATTGCGGATATTTCTTCAGGTATTTTTCTGCCCGGTGGGTTTTAATTACAAACCAGGCTCTTTTATCAATATCGCCTTTAAGCAGCCAACCTTCCGAGATGCTTTCACCATTATCTCTTGTGGAACGCTTGCCATAAAAATAGTGGGCATAACTTTTAAACCCTAATGGTTCCACGTATACATCCTTTTCAGCTTTCGATTTATAAAATTCAATTGCTGCACGCTGCGAATAGCCTTCTATTTTTGGGGTCACAATGGTCATCGCCAATAATAAAAACAAAGTGGTACTACTTAAAAGTACTGTAATGGTTGTCATTTGCTGTTTTTTGTGCCAGCGTAATAAAAAAAACAGTACTCCCGCCAGCAGTACAATTCCGGTCAGAGACTCCCAGCCTGTCCAAACCACATCGGCCTGCATATTGCCTTGTGCAAACTTATCTTTTATTATACCCGATGCAGCGATCTCTTTGGCGTACATGCCAATCCAGGGCAAAGCCGCGGTGGCCAGCGCATAAAATCCCCCCAAAACACCTATCCCGATTGGTATCCAGCGGCCTGCTTTTATTTCTCCTTTGTAAATGCGGTACATTACGTAAGCAGCCAGATAGGTTAGCGGAAAATAGCACATCGAAGAGTAATGAATAATCTTGGTATTCACAATGGTAAATAATATCAGTACCGTCCAGAATAACACCACCATCATCAACCGCATTTGTTGCTGCAACGAGTCATCGTAATTTCTCCTGAAACTTTTAAGTGCAAAAATTGAGGCGGGAAAAACACCAATAAATAAAATCACAAAATGATATAATAAAAAGCCTCCGTGACCTGCACCCTCTTTGCTGAAAAGGTGTATCTGGTATTCAATAAAATCGACCAAAATATCGTAATTGCCATTGAGAATTTGCAGCAAAAACCAGAACCCGCCAACAAAAGCCACTACAAATGCATAAATCATGACATCTTTCCAGCGAATTGTAACGCGAAACTTACGAACCATAAGGTATATAATTCCGGATAGTGCAAATATTAAAAAGCCAACAGGTCCTTTGGTCAGTACAGAGAGCCCAATGGCAATGGCTGATAAAATGCTGTATTTTGTGAGCGGGTTATGAAAATAGCGAAGAATAAAATAAACACCCAGAAAAATGAATAAGTTAAACCAGGGGTCAATAATTCCGGATTTAAAATAGAAAAAAGGAAGTAACGACCCGGCATAAACAAGTACCCACAAAATGCCGAAGCGCTTATTGTAAATTTCACGTCCCAAATTGTAAAGTATCAGCAACGTTAATATGCCACAAATGGCATTGGGAAACCGTGCGGCAAACTCATTGATGCCAAAAACCTTCATGGAAAGTACCTGCATCCAGATAAAAAGTGGCGGTTTTTCCCAGAAGGGCTCAAAATTTACCTGTACCGTTAAATAATTTCCTGAAGCAATCATTTCCCGGGCCGATTCGGCAAAGTTAATTTCGTCCCAATCGAACAAATGCACCTGCCCCAAAAACGGGATGAACAGCAGTGCGGCCAGAACCGCAATAATGACCTGTATTCCGGTATTTGTCTTATAAAATGGCATCGAAGTAGTTTTTCGCAATTGCCGCAAACTTACATAAAATTTTCCGAATCTTATATAAGGCGTGAGCTGGAACTAGTTGCATATAGAAATATACATCCTGTTGCAAAGTTTTCAAATGATTGTCATATTTTTGCCATAAAGCCTGAAATATGTTGACAGAACTTCTGAAAAAACAAAAAGCCTTTTTAACTGCCTTTGTAATATGGATTGTGCTATCAGTAATCTTACTTCTGCTGGCCGACAAAATATACTGGCAACAATTTTTCGACGCACGACATTCATTAACATTCGATTACTTTTTTAAATACTTTACCTGGTTTGGTGATGGGTTGCTCATTGCCATTTTGAGCATATTATTTGCTTTCTACAGAATCAGGTTGGCGCTTTTCTCGCTTACCACTTACCTGGTATCCGGCCTTTTTGCACAGTTACTAAAACGGTTTGTATTCGACGATGTAAACAGGCCCGGTTATGTGTTCGACCAAATAAATCTGGAACTCACACAGGTACTCGATGTGGGACTGAAAAGTTACCATAGTTTCCCTTCGGGGCACACCACATCGGCATTCGCATTTTTCTTTGTGCTTTCAATAATGTTGGCCGGAAAAAACCAATGGGGCCAATTACTGTTTTTTGCAGCAGCTTTTTTAGTTGGCTTTTCACGGGTTTATCTGAATCTGCATTTTGTAAATGACGTGGTAATGGGTAGTTTACTGGGCGTTTTAACTACATTTCTGATGTATCCGCTTTTTTCAGGTTTTAAAGCTCAATGGCTCGATAAGCCATTAGGAAACATAATTTTTAGTAAAAAAAGATAAAGTATGTAATTTATGATTGATTCAAAAAAGATAGAGCAACAACTAGCTGATATTTCCAAAAAATTCAATATCGAAAACGACCTCATTCATTTCCTTTTTTTTATTGGTATACAAGAGAGTGGATTAGGGTTTCGTGAATTTACAAAAGATGAAAAAACAGATTTAATTGAACTTGGCGGAGCCACAGTGCTTGCTCCACAAGGATTTTACAAAAAAATAGATACAGACAACCCTGTGCCTTACTATGTGGTTGACCCTGACAAAAAAATACCAGAAGGACATCAAAGAGAATTGTTACTGAAACAAGGCATCGTTGCCTATTTTGAAAACCACACCCATGAAATAAGTTCATCGTGAGTTAAAATATTTTAATTATGAAGCACACCATATTATTTTTGTTGTTTGGGTTAATATTAAACTCAACAACATTTGGACAAGAAGAAAGCGACCGTTCAAGGGTTCAATTGAGCACGCCCTACGGCGATATGATAATTGAGCTTTACAATAAAACACCAAAACACCGCGACAATTTTCTGAAACTTGTCAAAAACGGATTTTATGACAGCCTGCTCTTTCATCGTGTTATAGAAGGATTCATGATTCAGGGCGGCGACCCCGACTCACGCAACGCAGAAGATGGTAAGCGCTTAGGAAATGGTGGTCCCGGATATCAAATACCTGCAGAATTTGACACCACGCTTATCCACAAAAAAGGTGCACTGGCAGCAGCCCGTGAGGGTGATCGTGTAAATCCCGGGAAAAAAAGCTCCGGGTCACAATTTTACATAGTACAGGGCAAAATTTTACCGCTACAGGTACTCGATCAAATGGAAAATAAGTTTAATCAGCGCCGGGTAAATCAATTAATTAACCAATACCTGCAAGAACCAGCACATGCAGACCGCAAAAAAATAATGGACTCCTTACAAAAGGCTCAAAAATACGAGGAGCTAAATGACCAATACCGTGAAGTAGAACAAATCATTACCTCAGCCCCGGATTATGAGCCCTTTAAATTTTCACCCCGGCAAAAAGAGATTTATTCAACCGTTGGCGGTACGCCCCATTTAGATGGAGCATATACCGTTTTTGGACAGGTAGTGGAAGGATTAAGCGTAATTGACTCCATTGCGGCCCAACCCACCGATAAGTACGACCGCCCTGTAGAAAACGTTACAATGGAAATGAAAGTAATAAAGTAGACTTATTATGGGGTTGTACGATTACGGTGCCAGGTATTATGCAAGTTGGATAGGTCGGTTCGTTAGTGTCGATCCGTTGCAGCATGACTATCCTATTTATACGCCTTATCAGTATGCAGGGAATCAGCCAATAATTGCTATTGATATGGATGGGTTAGAGCCAAAAAAAGTAGAAGAAACAGAAGGTTTTAAAGCATTTTCGAAAACAGAATTTGGCAATAAATATTTAAATGCATATAAATCTGGACCGCTAAAACAACATGATATCAAATTCATGGAAAGGCCGGGAACCAAATATGGTGATGCTTCATCATTCAAGTTTATTATTGATGGGAAGGAATATTCAAGAAACGAAATAAATGAACAAAATATTAATAAAATTACCAATTTTAATTCATACATCTATATTCCCCCCGCTGGCGCGAGCTTGTAGCTCGTGCCTCATACAGCGCTATCGGGGTAAATTTAAAGAATTAGCAAACAAACAGGAGGTTATTGTAAATTAAAATATGCGAAAGAGGGACTTTATTAAAAAAGAGTATGAACAACTTAAAGAGTTGGTTGGTGAAGAGAAAACAAAGAAATATTATAGGGATGGTAATTATAATTTTATGCCAATTGCTATAACCATAATGATTTATAGTCTAAGAAAGTTGGCAATTGAAAAACCAATAATATTTATTATAGTGATATTTTTAGTCATCACTATTGTTTTTCTTTCAATTAGACATTGGTTTTTCCTTTAAATAGAAATGCTAACTAGACATGAATGGCACGATCTGCAAGCTCGCGGCTTGATTCTCTCGGAATTGATACAACTAAACTTATGCTCAGACCTTAATTTTAATTATGAAAACATTAGTTATAATAATAACAATTCTGCTTTCTTTAAATACATGTATTTCAACCGACAATGACACAGAATCAATTCTAAAAAGTGAAGTTGAAAAGTTACCTTATATGAGTTGGGAGAAGATACAATTAATTCAAGACACACTTTTTCTTGAATTAATTGACAGCTTGGAGTTTTCTCAACCTTATATTGAGAGTGAGCAACTATTATTTATATTTCGAAAAACTTCAAATTTAAAGTTTGATAAAGCTAAAGCTCTTAAGTTAAAGATTAATTTTCCCAATAGGCCTCAAACTAAATCTCATAAAAAAACAGTTAAGATCAAAGATGTTCAACACAATGTTAATATCAGATATAAAAACAAATTATTCACTAAAATTACTGAATTCTTATTTTATGATAGAAACTCAAGATATGAGGAAGGTTCTTTAATCCTATTTAATTATGCGTATGGATATATGAATGATAGAATAAAAAAAGATATACCATACAATGAAAACTCATTTGAATTATTCTACAAGTATAGTTGTAATGATGAATTATATAAAGATTCACTATTGAAAATGAGATCCGTAATTAATAGCTTACCGAATACCGAATACCCTTCTAAAATTCTTGACAAAATCATGAATATAAAGGAGCAGTTCAATTAACGTAAGGCCCCCCAGCTGGCGCGAGCTTGTAGCTCGTGCCTCATACAAACCAGTCGATGTTGTTTGTAGCTCGTGCGTCTTTTAAATCATGCAGTATTCTTAAATAAGTTTTATTAAAGCATTAGGATATTGACTCAACATCAGGCATAGATTTACTATATTTACAGTATGAGTCGGAAATACAGATTTTACAACCCTGAAGGTATTTATTTTGTCAGCTTTGCAACCGTGTATTGGCTTGATGTTTTTGTTCGGCAAAACTACTTTAGTACAATGGCGGAAAGTCTTGAGTATTGCAGAAAAGAAAAGGGCTTGCTTCTTTTTGCATATTGTATTTTACCTAGTCATGTGCATTTGATTTTTAAAGATAAAAATAATGATCCCGGCAATCTATTAAAGGAAATAAAAACATTTACTTCAAAACAATTACAAGCTCAAATAAAAGAAAATCCACGAGAAAGTAGAAAAGAATGGTTATTATGGTTCATGCAGCGGGCAGGCAAGAAAAACAGTAATGTTAAAAAAAGTCAATTCTGGCAGCAAAATAATAAACCAATTGAATTATGGAGCAGAAAAGTGATTGAGCAGAAAATAGCATATATTCATAATAATCCGGTGGAATCAGGATTTGTTACTAAACCTGAACAATGGAAATATAGTAGTGCTTCAAATTATGCAAAAATGGAAGAAGCAATAGAAATTGATAAAATTAATGAACGGTTGTATATTAAATAAAAACGGCACGAGCTTCAAGCTCGCGCCAGCGGGGAAGGTAATATAGAGCCAAAATGGAGAGATACCTATAGCGAAGAAAATTTTATAATTGGTATCTTTACTGTTATTGTATTGATATGTTTAGTTGTTTGGATATTTTTTTAATTTATACATCAAAGCTCAAAAAATTGAATATGTGATGAATGGCACGAGCTGGAAGCTCGCGCCAGCGGGAGGATTTTTATAATATGGCAAAAGAACCAATAGTAAATAAGTTATGAAGTGGGATGACAAAGAGAGAAAGAAATTTATACAATCAGAATATGAAAAATTAAAGCGTATAATTGGAGAAAAGAAAGCTAGGAAATATGTAAATGACAATGATTATAACTTTAATGTTGTCGGTATGGCTTTATTCTTTGAAAGAGTCATTAAATTCGCAAAGAAGCATCCAACTATTGCTATTATCGGAATAATTTTAATAATTGCATTAATCATATATTTTATATACGACCGTTATTTTCTTTATTAATATTAATGAAAATAAAAAGAAAGCCTTCTAGGGCTTTGGTTTTTTATTAATAAGCATGCCTGGCTTTGGCATCACGTAACATGGCATCGAGTGTGAAAAGGATATAGGATTTATCGTTTTCTTTCAAGGCCGCAATTTCATTGATCCTTTTAAGAATACTTTTGTCTTTTAAGTAATCTTCTGTATTACCGGTAAGATAATCGAGAGAAACCTCAAGGGTCCCCCCGCTGGCGCGAGCTTGTAGCTCGTGCCCTCATACAAGCCAGACGATGTTGCTTGTAGCTCGTGCCCTCGTGAAAACTTCCCTTAATTAGTAGCACTTTTAATTAAAGTATTCCAATTAAAGTCTTTTTCATGCAGGAACGTCGGAGTGTTATGTTAAAAGCGAAAACAGAACATCTTAAAAACCTGGGGAACCTTTAAAATTGTAATAAAAAAATAATTATTTCAAAATACGGCGTGTAAGCAGCCTTACCGGAATGTACGAAGCAATAAAACCGATGAGTGCCACAACTACCAGTACCCAAACGAAATCTATAGCCTGAATGTCTACCGGGTAAGCATCAATGATAAGTGTGCCCTGTGTGCTTATTTTAATCAGAGAATAAGTTTGTTGTAACCATGCAATAATAAAACCGAGCAACAACCCGGTAATTGCTCCCACAAAAGTGATCATGAATCCTTCTGCAATAAAAATTTTCCGTATGAGCTTATTATCTGCCCCCATGCTCTGCAATATAAACATATCGTGTTTTTTGTCGATAATAAGCATCGTAAGTGAACCCAGAATATTAAATGATGCTATAACGAGTATAAACGACAGAATAAGGAATATGGCCCACTTTTCTGATTTCATAACCTTGTAGAAAAACTCATGCTGTTCATAGCGGTTTTTCACCACGAAATCTGGGCCGAGCCTTTCCTGCAAATCAGCTTTCACCTCATCAATATCTGTTTGGGGATCGGTTTTTAATTCGATAGCAGATATCTCATTGCCGGTCTGAAAAAGTTCGGAAGCAAATTCCAGGGGTACAATCACGTATTTTTCGTCAATCTCCTGTCTGATAGAGAAAATGGCAGACGGGATGATATAATTTTGTCGAAAGGCATTACTTGCAGTAACATTCAAAGATGACTCACGGTTTGGGGCAAATATTCGAATCGACCGTGCAAAATTCAGGTTTACCCCCAAAAAATAACTCAACCCCTGGCCTACGATACAAAACTGTCCGTTTTTTGGTTGCTCCGGAGCCATGCGGTTAATCATGGTATCGAGCCCCGTAACATTCATGTACTGATTATCGACAGCCTTAATACGCGCCGGGTGGGTTTTCTCGTTATATTTGAGCAAAACATTCTCCTCTATCACCTTTGCATAAACGGCTATACCATCGGTTTTTTCAATCATTTTGAGTGTAGCACCATCGGCCTCGAAACGTTTGCCTGAAGCAGGTAAAATTTTCAACTCAGGATCAAAAGAGCTGAAGAGGCTGCGCACCACCTGATCAAAACCATTAAAAATAGACAGCACAAGAATTAGCGCAAAAGTTCCCACCAATACACCTGTTACAGAGATACCAGAAATAATATTAATGGCATTCTGCTTTTTACGTGAGACAAGGTAACGGGTAGCTATAAAAAGTGGGAAGCGCATTTTTTAGTCTTCGTTGAGTTTATCCTCAATTTTTTCAATATAATCGAGCGAATCGTCCAGGTAAAAATGTAGCTCAGGCACTTTTCTCAGTTGGTGCCTTACCCTTTTGCCTAAATTATAGCGCAATTCACCGGCAGCATCGTTTACTTTTGCCACAATAGCTTCAGGGTCATCAGCCGGAAAAAGGCTCAAATATACGCGGGCTATACTTAAATCGGCAGTAACCCGAACCTGTGTAACGGTAAACATTACACCGGGATGAATAGCCGATCCGTCTTGCTGAAGCATTTCACCAAGATCACGTTGCAGCTGACGATTAATCTTTTTTTGTCGTTGTGTTTCTTCCTTCATCTTCTACTCCTTTCCGTCAGTAAATTTATTTCTACAAAAGTAATGCTTTTTTCCGCTTTTTAAATATACCCATCACTCCAAAAACAATTGATAAACACAACCCGAAACATATCCGGGCATTTTTGCCAAATATTCAATTACCGATCTTTTAACAGATTATGTTTTTCAATGAATTGAATTAACGATTTGGCCATTTTCTGGTGATCCTCAACTCTGGGGTGCCCATTCTTAGCTAGATATTCAAAAAAGTGAACGTACACATTTTCATCATTTAATGCCTGAACGGCCTTACGAATATATCCGGGCCATGGCGAACCGGGTGCCACAGCAGCCATACTGCCGAGGGTGCATATAATTGGTGAAGCCGGATAATGGCTACGTAGTTTTTGAATGAATGCTTTGTAATGAATTACAATGTCATTACTTTGTATTACTGAATCCCCAAACTGATACTGGTAAGCCTCCATTTTATGATTCTCTATTATCCAGGAGTCATTTTGCCCCAGATTTACCACAACCAGGTTAGCATCAGCATCATAAAAACCCCATGGGATCTGTGAATTGTTAGGGTTTAGGCGGTTATAAAGCTCAGGCATAATTTGCGGATACCAACTAACCATAAAACCAATACCTCCCCGCGCTATGCAATGATAATCTGCATTATAGTGCCTTGCTGTAATGGCAGCGTAACTCATGTAATTATTTGTAAAAATACTATCTGGCCTGTCCTGCCCGGAGTAATCCTCATTGGCGAACCCTGCGGTAACAGAGTTACCATAAAACGCAAATTTATGTTTGTGCTTTTGCTGAGGTAGAACTTCGGCATTGCGTCCGATTTTAAACCCATAAAAATTTGTGGTTCCTGTAGTAAATTCGGTGCGCCTGAAAAGCTCTACCGTATGTACACCA
>NZ_DATFKB010000166.1:0-4095 GCF_035268865.1 Salinivirga sp.
TTTTTAGTTTTATTCAATTTATTTTTCCTGAAAATCGAATTGAATTTTAATACGATAGGTTTTTCCAAACAAATCCGGGTTTTCAACAGAAATAAGTTCCATTTGCTTTTTGATGTAATTTGCAAACGCTTCCTTTCCCTGTACGTCTTCAACTTCAATCCAGCCCTCTTCGTTTACTTTAAAAGTAGTCCAAACGTGAGCTGACTCGCTGCGGCTGGTTAATTCTGCGGGAAACTGTACAAGTTGCTCAATGGCTTTGTAAAGTTCCTGATCGGAGTTTGCAGTGGCACTGATTGCCGGAAAGGCAAAACTTGATGTTGTGTTCATTAACAGTGCGATGAAAATTGCGGCGGTGATTGTTTTTAAATTTTTCATGGGTTTAAGTTTTAAGGGTTAAATTTTCGGGTTAATTTTTTTGGGTTTCTGTATCTATGACGAAACATTTTTTGATCTGTTACAGGTTTGTTTGAAAAATAATTCTGGTATTATTTTAACTACATGGTAATGAGATTATTAAAATTTATTAAAAAAATTAAATAATCCGAAATTAATTATGCAACATCTATAAATCGTTTTGTATATTGAACATTTGTTCATAATTTTACAAAAAAAATATGTCAGATTTGGTATTTGGACCGGTTCCATCACGGCGGTTAGGGAGTAGCATTGGAATCAATAATATTCCGCCCAAAAATTGTTCTTATGCCTGTGTTTATTGTCAATTGGGTAAGGCCATAAAAATGGATGCTGATCGAAAGGCATTTTACGCCCCCCGGGAGGTTATTAATGCTGTGAAAGAACGCGTAAGAATTGCAGAAAGTAACGGAGATGAAATTGATTATCTGACCTTTGTGCCCGACGGTGAAGCCACGCTTGATCTCCATCTTGGTGAAATTATTGAGGGGTTGAAGCCCTTAAATCAAAAACTTGCAATTATAACCAACAGTTCACTAATCGATAGGGCAGATGTACGTGAGGAATTGATGCAACTGGATTTGGTTTCATTAAAAGTTGATGCCATCACCGGGTCTGTATGGCGCAAAACAGATCACCCGCACCGTGCATTGGAATTAAACCGTATTTTGGAAGGCATAGAACTTTTTGCCGGACAATACCTCGGTAAGCTTATCACAGAAACAATGCTAATTGAGGGTTATAACGATCAAACTTCTGAATTAAATCTTCTGGCAGATTTCATTGGTACAATCAATCCGCATACGGCATATATTTCTATACCAACACGCAGTCCGGCACGAAAAGATGTAAAGCCTGCAGCTGAAGAAACTATTAACCGGGCCTACCAGATATTTTCATCAAAAATCAGGCGGGTTGAGTATTTAGTAGGTCATGAAGGTAACGCTTTTGCCCATACTGGTGATACGCGTTCAGACCTTTTGAGCATTACAGCAGTACATCCGATGCGGGCCGATAGTGTAAAAGCTTTTCTTGAAAAGGATGGGGAGGACTGGTCACTTGTGCAGGAACTGATTGACGATGGCGCTTTACTTGAAACATTTTACAACGGGTATCATTTTTATGTGCGCAAATTAAAGCAAAAAAATCAGTTTTAATGGGTTGGTTCTTTTATCCTTTTTGCCTGAATCTCAGCAGGCGTGCTTGTGAATATGTTGCACAATATATTTTTTCTGTCAAATGATGTACAGATTTTGTCATCAATTGTGTTGATTATTTGTTTTAACTATAAAATCGACAGAATATGAAAATTAGTATAATAGGTGCCGGAAATGTAGGGGCCACATGTGCCAACGATATAATTAACCTGAATCTTGCCGATGAACTTGTACTCCTTGATGTAAAAGAGGGTGTGACAGAGGGTAAGGCGTTGGATTTATGGCAAACTTCTTCTATACGTCAGTTTGAAACTTATGTGTATGGTGTAACAGACGACTATGAAGCCACAAAAGATTCCGATGTAGTAGTAATTACCGCCGGGTTGCCACGTAAACCCGGAATGTCGCGCGATGACCTTATCGAAATAAATGCAGGTATTGTGCAGCATGCCACAAGAGAGATCATAAAGTATTCTCCTGATGCCAAAATTGTAATTGTTTCTAACCCACTGGATGTGATGACATACGCATCATTCATGGCTGCCAATGGTAAAAACCCGAATGAAGTATTTGGTATGGCCGGTATACTTGATGCAGCGCGCTACAAGGCTTTCATAGCTGAGGAATTGAATGTGAGCCCTGTTAGCGTCCATGCTATTTTAATGGGCGGGCACGGCGATACAATGGTACCACTGCCACGTTATACTACCATTTCATCGGTGCCTGTTACCGAATTGCTTTCGAAAGAAAAACTCGATACCATAATTGAACGCACAAAATACGGTGGAGGAGAATTGGTGAAATTAATGGGTACTTCTGCCTGGTATGCCCCGGGGGCTGCTGCAGCACAAATGGTATCGGCTATTGTGAAGCACTCTCGTCGACTTTTCCCTGTTAGTGCATACCTGCAGGGTGAATATGGACTGAATGATTTGTATATGGGAGTACCCGTAATTCTTGGACGAAATGGGATACAACAAATTATAGAGCTTAAGCTGAATGACGAGGAGATGGAATTGGTGCATAAATCAGCTGAATCAGTAAAAAGTGTACTTGAAGTACTCAGACAAAAAGTAAAATAAATTTTTTCTCATAGCTGAATAGTTTGGGAGGTGCATTGCGCCTCCTTTTTTTTGTCTCAATAAAAATCACAACAATACGAAACTTTATAATTTCTTATCTGAATTTGTGCGCAAAGCTGTAATTTTTGAGTAGAACATTCATTACACCGCCATTTATGGCGGTGACAAGTTACTGTTGCTGCTTAGGGCTTTAGCCAGGAACTTAGGGCTTTATAATTTAGTTCCCAGGCTGAAGCCTTACTGCTATAGATTTTTGCCTAAATCCACTCCATAAATAGCGTCGTAGCTCATCTGTATGTAATCTTCTAATATCAGGCTCAAAAGAATTAATTTCTGCTTCTGCTTTTTTTAACCCGTTGAAAAAAAGTAATAGCAATTGACTTGAAAAACCATTTTTTTGTCGATTTCAAAAATATGTTCCACTAAAATCCGGTTAAAACTATTATCGACCTTTTTATTAAAAAAGTTTCGGATGAATATGATAAAAACATATGTTTATATGATAATATTTGAATATTATATTGGTTTTTATTAAATTGGACCTTACAACGGTTCGGTTAAAATTAAGGCAACCTTTTAGTTGAGTTGTTGTTTAATGAACATAACGTAAACCAAAAATATTTAATTATGAGAAAAGTTTCAGTTATCGGTGCCGGAAATGTTGGTGCAACATGTGCCAATGTTGTGGCCAGGAAAAACATTGTGAATAATGTGGTGCTGCTCGACATTAAAGAAGGTGTTGCAGAAGGTAAAGCCCTTGATATGTGGCAAACCTCATCTGTTGACTTTTTCCATACGCGTGTGCATGGCGTCACCAATGATTACGAAGCCACAAAAGACTCAGAAGTGGTAGTTATTACCAGCGGATTGCCCCGCAAACCCGGAATGTCGCGCGACGACTTGATTAGCACCAATGCTAAAATTGTAAAAGAGGTAACTGAAAACGTAGTTAAATACTCGCCTAATGCCATTATTATAGTAGTGTCAAACCCACTTGATGTAATGGCTTACACGGCTTTCAAAACGGCGGGTCTACCAAAAGAGCGCGTAATTGGTATGGCCGGTATACTTGACTCGAGCCGTTACAAAGCCTTTTTGGCCGATGAATTGAGTATTTCGCCAAACTGTATTCAGGGGCTACTACTAGGAGGGCATGGCGATACCATGGTGCCGCTGCCCAGATACACCTCCGTGGCCGGTATTCCTGTACAACAATTAATTGATAAGGATCGGCTCGATGCCATTATTGAGCGCACCCGCAAAGGTGGCGGTGAGCTGGTAAAACTGATGGGAACCTCAGCATGGTATGCCCCGGGAGCTGCAGCAGCACAAATGGTAGAAGCAGTAATCGACGATCAGCAATGTTTCTATCCCGTTGCAGCCTATCTCGATGGCGAATACGGGCTAAACGACCTTTATCTTGGAGTGCCTATTATTTTAGG
>NZ_DATFKB010000167.1:0-39263 GCF_035268865.1 Salinivirga sp.
TCATTGTGGATGGAGAATGGATGCCAGATCCGGCCAACCCGGTTTATGAAAACAATGAGCATGGTACATATAACTCCATTCTGTGGATCAAATAATGGTGTTTTATGGAACATTAACTGTTTGCAGTTTTAGTGTGAGTAAGGAGTATGCTTGCTCTTGCTCACTACTCACACTCAAACTGTATTCAAATCAGGTGTCTGTTTGCAAATGCTCTTCCTGAACCGGACTTAAGATATTTTTCGAATTTGTAGGCTTTATGCTTTTCTGTAAAAGCTGTGGTGCTGATTAGTTTTATGGGCAGGCGCTCTTTTGCGGATTTAACCGTGCCCAGCTTGTGCGCTTTGAGTCTATTTTTAAGATTTGAAGTGCAACCGGTGTAGGAATTTTAATTATTTTATGTGCTCATATTTAAACTGGATTTACTTAAGTGATTTAATGAGTGCAAAGAGCATTTTAGAGATTTCTTCAAGTTCATGATAGAACGCTGAGTATTGAGTTTCTTCTATTGTATTGCAATCTTTAAGGTAGTCAAAAATGGCCACACATTCAAATGCTGAGCCACGGGCAATTACATAAAAGTTTCTTTTATCTGCATTGGTAAATCTGCCAGCACCTTCTGCAATATTAAGCATTATACTGAAAGCTGCTCTTCGAAGTTGGTCGTTAGTTGTAGGGTTGGTTTTTGTCCTGGCCAAAAAGCCGGCAACATTTTTATTAAACCTTTTGGCTTTTTGATAGACAGAAAGCTTTTCGAAATCAAACATAAGCTGTTTTTAGTAAAAGATTGAGTAAAGAGTTTCCTTTCTCCTGTTTCTACTCACACTCAAACTGTATTTTTACTCTTTTTGAGTTAGAGTTTGAGTTTGAGTAAGGAGTATTCTTGCTCTTGCTCACTACTCACACTCAAACTGTATTCAGTGGAGCCGGCGGGAGTCGAACCCGCGTCCAGACAGGCAACCCATACGCTTTCTACATGCTTAGTCCATTCTTAATTGTCGGGTCAGATCAGGGTATGGACACCCGCAAACTGACCTTATCCGCTGAATTTCGCTCTTACGTCGCGGCGCCGTAAAAGCTATCCCAAACTTCTGGCACTCCATATCGGACCGGTATCGGGAGACACCATCCGGGAGTGACTCGTCCCGACCTATTGTAGTCGTGGATTAAGCAGTAACCGGCTTAGCCTGATTACGCAGCGAGCGCATAATTATTGTTGCCAATTAAAAAAAGTGTGAACATTCTTTTTACGGGAAATATACAAAACCCGGCATGCTTACGTACCAATTCAACCTGCTGTCAAAACCATGTCGGCCCCTGAATTGGTCGTAATCCCTTTTAAGGGAACACAAAAATACGAAAAAAATCGCCTGAACCCTAAAATTCAGGCGAAATTCATTAAACCCCAAAAATATTCCAATTAACTTTTTGTAAACAAATTGTGAACCAAAATCGAATTTCTAAACTAAAAAATGAGCCTTTTTTTTAGGCTGATGCTGTTTTTCGACATGCCCAATAGCTTTGTTCTGATATTCAGTAAATTCCCTGGTTTTGGGCGCATGAATGAGGTTTGCCCGCTATAAAACTTTTTTAATTAGGTGTTAACGGAATGTTTTTAAGCCGTGAATTTTTTTTATATCTTTAGCCAAAATAAACAGTTATGGGAAAGAGAAATTTACGAATCGGTATACTGCGCGAAACCAAGACGCCGCCCGACCGTAGAGTGCCTTTATCACCTCCGCAAATTTTAGACGCAAAAGCACAATTCAAAGAGGTTGATTTTGTCATTCAGCCAAGTTCTATCAGATGCTACAAAGATGAGGAGTACAAATACCTGAAATTGCCCCTGTCTGAAGATTTAAGCGATTGTGATATATTGATGGGCGTTAAAGAGGTTGATAAATCTACCTTTTTACCAGACAAAACTTATATATTTTTCGCACACGTTGCCAAAAAGCAAGCCTATAACAGGGAGATGCTTAAGGAGATGATGCGTAAGAAAATCACCCTGATCGATTACGAATATCTCACTACGCCCGATGGTGCACGTGTGGTGGCTTTTGGGCGCTGGGCCGGCATCGTTGGTGCATACAATGCCCTGCGGGCAAGAGGTATCAGAACCGATAGTTTTCACCTTAAACCTGCACATCAATGTCACGATATGGAAGAGATGTTTGCAGGTTTACGCAAGGTGCAGCTGCGCAGTAAGAAAATTCTGGTAACAGGCGAGGGAAGAGTTGCTTCCGGCGCTTTGGAGACGCTCGATCAGTTGAATATACGAAAGGTTTCAAAAGAGGACTTTCTGAATAAAGACTTTGATGAACCGGTATTGTGCCAGATTGGTCCGCAAGATTATGTGGAGCATAAAGATGGTTTGCCTTTCGATTTCAATCATTTCATACAACATCCGACCGAATACAGGTCCTCGTTTAAACCTTTTTCAAAGGTTACCGATATCTTCATTGCATGCCATTTCTGGGATGAAAAGTCACCGCATTTCCTCACCAAAGCGGATTATCGCGATCCCGATTTCCAGATTTCAGTAATTGCCGATGTCAGCTGCGATATCAATGGGCCTATTCCATCAACTCTGAGGGCTTCAACCATTGCAGAGCCTTTTTATGGGTACAATCCAAACCTGGAGCAGGAGGAGCCGGCCTTCAGTAGTGCTGATAACATTACCGTAATGGCTGTAGATAATTTGCCCGGTGAATTGCCACGCGATGCATCACAGGATTTTGGCGAGGCCTTGTTGCAAAATGTATTCGATGCCATTGTGCATGAAGATGATCAGAAGATCGTTGAGCGTGCCACTATATTAAAAAACGGAGAATTAACCCCGCGCTATGCCTACCTGGCTGATTATGTTGCGGGAAAAGAATAGTTGCCCGGGTTGCCCACATGCTTTCGTTTGCCATCGTAATTTTTTTTAAGTGGGCAACCCTTTTTTCTATCCAGTAATTAGATCAAAATAAATTTTATACCGGAAAAATCCCGAATAAGGCGATTAGCGGGTGTTTAAGTGTGTCACCGCTATACATGGCGACGTAATTTATTAATTTGCCGCTCCATTTTTAGCATATTAAGAAACAAACCCCGGAGGGGTTGTATGTATGTAAATGTTCAGGCTTTCTTTAGCAGAGAAATGGCTTCTTGGGGATCATTGGCTTTGAAGACGTAGCTTCCGGCCACAAGGCAGTCGGCGCCGGCATCATACAGTATGGCTGCATTGGTGTTGTCTACACCGCCATCTACCTGTATCATGGTTTGAGCTCCACTACTTTCAATCTCCATACGTAACCGCTTAATTTTATGGATAGATTGCTCAATGAATTTTTGTCCTCCAAAACCAGGGTTTACAGACATTATAAGCACCATGTCAATGTCTTTGAGCACATCTTCCAACAGTGTAACATTGGTATGTGGGTTGATGGCGACACCAGCTTTCATGCCTTCAGCTTTAATGGCCTGAATGCTCCGGTGCAGGTGTGTTGAAGCTTCGTAATGAATGGTGAGGATGTCGGCTCCGGCTGCTTTAAAATCTTTGATGTACCTTTCGGGTTGTGCAATCATCAGGTGCACATCTAAAGGTTTTTTAGCTACTTTGTTTATTTGCTTTACGATAGGGAGCCCGAATGAAATATTGGGTACGTACATTCCGTCCATTACATCGAGGTGGAACCAGTCCGCCTCGCTATCATTGACCATTTTAATATCATTTTCAAGATTGAGGAAATTTGCAGAGAGGATCGATGGTGATACTAATTTTGCCATGATGTCGGTTTTTTCACAAAAAAACAAAAAAAAGGGGAAGCTTGTTCCCCTTTTTTGTTTTTATTGTAAATATTTTATCATCCAAGATACATTTTAAGGTTTTTACTACGTGAAGTATGTTTTAATCTCCTAATAGCCTTCTCTTTAATTTGACGAACACGTTCACGTGTCAGGTCGAATTTTTCGCCAATCTCTTCCAGCGTGCTGGGTGGCTGGCTGTTCAGACCAAAATAGCAACGAAGAATGTCGCCTTCTCTGCGCGACAGGGTGGTTAGGGCCCGGTCGATTTCTTTTCGCAGGGAATCATTAATCAATGTGCGATCGGGACTGGGCGTGTCGTCGCTTTGCATTACATCATACATGGTACCCTCTTCTTCTGCGGAGATAGGTGCATCCATACTGACGTGCCTGCCTGAGTTAGCCATTGATTTTTTTACCTCGTTGGGCGAAATTTCCAGTGCTTTGGCAATTTCGTCTGCTGAGGGTTCCCGTTCAAAATCCTGCTCCAGTTGATTGAGCTTCTTGTTGATTTTGTTGATAGACCCAATTTTATTCAGCGGAAGCCTCACAATGCGTGCTTGTTCGGCCAGCGCCTGAAGTATAGACTGGCGAATCCACCATACTGCATAAGAAATAAATTTAAATCCACGCGTTTCGTCAAAGCGCTGTGCGGCTTTAATTAAGCCCAAATTTCCTTCGTTAATTAAATCTGGTAAACTTAAACCCTGATTTTGGTATTGTTTACTTACAGAAACAACAAATCGAAGATTGGCCCTGATGAGTTTATCAAGGGCAGCTGTATCACCTTTTCTGATGCGCCTGGCCAATGCCACCTCTTCGTCTGCGGTTAGGAGCTCTACTTTGCCGATTTCATGCAGGTACTTATCAAGTGAAGCTGTATCACGATTTGTAACCTGCTTGGTAATCTTAAGTTGTCTCATCTATTTGGAATAATTAGGGGTTTCAACGTTATAACGTTAAATATAGGTGTTTGGTTTCGGTTTTTCTAAAATTCCAATAATTATTTGATGTTTTACGACATTTTTTTTGTTAAATCTTTGACCCATTGGTCAATACGTTCATCGGTTTTTTCTTCCTCAAAATCTTCATCTATGGGCAGTCCCATAAATTGGTCTCCCTCAATAGCCTTCGATTCTCTGAAGTTATAGTCTTTGGTATCGGTAAAACCAACCAATTCTGCGCCGCGTTCTCTGAGTTTTTTACCTAAAATACCAACTGCATCTACAAAGTGCAAGTCGTAAGTTACAGAGTCGCCAAGACCAAAAATAGCCACTTTTTTTCCTGTAAAATCAGCTTTATCAATATGTGGCATAACAAGGTCCCATCCGCTTTTCTTGATCTCCTGGTTCCAGGTTTCTTTACCAATGGTGGCAATACCAAGTATCAGGTTGTCGTAGTGCATCATATCATTCACACTTGCTTCGGGTACACTTTTAAGAGCAGCCGATGGCAGATGCTGATGGATTTTTTTGGCTATTTTTTCTGTACTTCCTCCTTTGGGTGCGTAAAAAATTCCTGTTGTATTCATGATGTGTGATTTTATATTAAAGTAAACAAATTAATTCTGTTTTTTGATTACAAAATGTTGTATTTATTTTTTAAAGTGTCTCTAAACTGCCTGTTTTTTACCAAGTTGCGCTGCAACGGCCAAAAATACTCCAAGCATAATACCTAACAAAGCTGCGAATAATACCCTGAACTCGGGGGGTAACAAAAAAGTTATGGTATGTGCCGGTATCCAGAAAAATGGGATGGTCTTTTTGAATACAAAATTCCATTGTACTTTCCAATCGAGCTTTGCAAAAATTTCTTTAAACTGAATTGGACTGAAGAATCCTTTGAGTGTTCCGTTATTGTCCACAATATGGGTATCGGTAATTTTATGAAAAGTCATCATTACCGGTGCATAAATAATGTTCATTGCGGCACTTATGCAAAATGCCACGAGTAACTTATTCCACGAGAGGTCTCCCTGCATTAATGTCCTGGCATCGTTTAATCCCAGGTAGGCCAGGAATTCAGGTGTGCCGGTAGCAAAAATTATAAATGCCATTTTTATGGTCAGGCCAATAAAACCCCATACTATGGCTCGCGGTATTACTCCAAATCCTTTTTGAATGTACTTACCTGTTTTAATGCGTAAGCCTATAACCTCTCCAAGTGTGGCCAGAATGGCAAATTTTATAAATGCCATGATCATTCCGTGTTGCACATTGAAACCTGTATAAGTTTCGTATGTTGTATTCGACCAAAAGAAAGGTGAAAAAATGGCAATTACCGCCAGTGCAAAAATTAAGTCCTTTTTCTTCATGGTTAATCCTAAAATAAAAGCTTTGTCCGTTTGTTAATCTTCTTTTTTAAGCATTTCTGCTTCAAAATCATCTTTAATGCGTTTCAGGTTTTTTTTGTGAATCCTGAAATAGTAGAAACCCATAAGAATTAACAGTGCCGGTACAAAAGCCAACTGAATCCAATAGGCATTGGGCAGTTTGTCGATTTTTTGCATGATGTAGATCATTACATTCGCATTGACAACCAAAACAAGTATGGCTGCAATTACGAACTGGCGGGCAAATTTATGCTCCTTGTTCAAAGCACGGTGTAGCTTATCGTTTTTAAACATAATTTATTGGTTTTGTTCTGTTTTATATGGTTCTATTCCTTTTTTTATCCCTTTGTAAACACGTTTCCAGTTCAGTGCTATTGCAATTATTAAAACAATTATGAAACCAACCAGAAATTTTTCTGTTTTGCTAAGGTCTTTCCAACTCTTCATCTGTTTTTGTTTTGAGATGCATGGCAATTTATAAAAAATCCGGCCAGAATGTGCTAACACGGCCGGATTTGTTGATGACTTATATGCTGAAAATTTTATTTTTCGATGCGAACCCTTGCATCCACAGCTACAACCTTTTCTTTTGAGCCTAGCAGTGGGTTGAGGTCCATTTCGAATATTTCTGGTGCAGCTTCCATCAATGCGCCCATGTGGGTGATGATTTTAGCAAATTCAGTTTCATTTATCGGGTCTTGTCCGCGTGTGCCTTTAATAATGCCATAGCCGCGCAGTCTTTGTATCATGCCGATTGCCTCTTCGTGTTCAATGGGAGCGATGGCGGCATTCACGTCCTTAAGCACTTCAATAAAGATACCTCCCAGGCCTGCCATTACCATGTGTCCGAATTTATCTTCACGTTTTGCGCCAACAAAAAGCTCTGTCCCCGTAAGCATGGGCTGCATAAGAATGGCTGTAGTGTCTTTTATCTGCATCATGCGGTCGAACTCTTTTCTTACAGTGTCGGCATCTTTTACATTAAGTACTACGCCACCTACATCTGATTTGTGAACCGGCCCTACAACTTTCATTACCACCGGGAAACCTAGTTTTTCTGCAGCTGTTACTGTAGCATCGCGGTCGGATGTAACCGATTCGCCTGCACGTGTGATTCCTGCTGCATCAAGTAGTTCCTGGACTTTTTCAGGTGCAAGATAGCCATTGTCGGTCTGGTCAATAATCTGCCTTATTTTGGTATTGTCAACCTCAGGAATAGCAGGATTTCCAGGTACTGGTTTTGCTCTGTGGTATATTTTTGAAAGTGCATTGCCGAAGAGCACCTCGTCCGGGAAGTTTATGCGGCCCTTGGCAATGAAAGATTTTATTTCATCGGCCACATTTACCACCGATGGTAAAATGGGGTAGATGGGTTTTTTGCATTGCTTCATTTTTTTATCAAGCAGGTCGTAAACATCGTAAACAGGGAATAACCCGGGACTGCCAAAAATTACAGCCATTCCATCGATGTTGTCAAAATCATTTTCACAAGCATCTATAATGTCTCCAAGCTGTTCGGCTGTGCCTGTGGCTAAAAAGTCAATGGGGTTCGATACCGACGAACCGGGGAAAAGTTTTTCCAGCAATGCGTCGGCCTTTGGTCCTTCGATGTGTGGAATCTCGAGTCCGCCATTCGATAGTGCATCGGTGAGCATAACGGCTGGCCCGCCGGCATGCGTAATAATAGCTATGTTTTTTCCCTTAAGCTCAGGGTGCATAAATATTGATGCCACTGTAGCCAGCTCTTCCCTGCCGTGGCAGCGTACGATGCCGGCTTTGCGGAACAATGCATCTACAGCCACATCGCTGCTGGCAAGGGCCCCTGTGTGTGACGATGCAGCTCTGCTACCCGCTTCAGAACCGCCTGATTTTACTGCTGCAATTTTGCATCCTTTCCTAATCAGCGAACTGGCATGCTTTAGTAGCATTTGAGGTTTGTCAATGTTTTCAATGTAGAGCAATTTAACTTTCGAAGATTTTCCCTCTTCATAAGTTTCATCGAGGTGTTTCAGTACCTCTTCAACGCCCAGTTGGGCGCTGTTGCCTACTGAATAAACACTATTAAATTTTAAACCTTTGGGCACTCCGGCCTCCATAATGAATACTGCTGTAGCTCCCGAACCTGATATAAAATCCACACCCTGTGGGTCGAGCTGCGGAATAGGTGTTGTAAACACGCCATTGTAGTTCTGGTTGAGCAGTCCTATGCAGTTCGGTCCAATCAGTGCACCATCCACTGCATTTACTTTTTTAACTATATCAGCTTCAAGTTTTGCACCTTCTTCGTTTTCTTCGCTAAAACCGGCCGACAGGATAATAAATGCACGTGTTTTTTTCTTTTTTGTAAGGATATCGATGGTGTCAGGGCAAAATTTTGCTGCTATTGCCATAATGGCCAAATCAACTTCAGGCAAATCATTTACATCGCGATAAGATTTTAACCCCTGAACTTCATCAAGTTTGGGGTTTACCACATGTAAATTACCTTTAAACTGCCCGTCCAGAAGGTTTTTCAATACCTTGCCTCCTGGTTTATGAATGTCGTCTGAGCCACCAACGACTACTATGCTGCGGGGATTTAATAGTTGTTTATTGATCATTTTATGGAGTTGTTTGTTTGATTTTATATAAATTTCCACAAAGATAACATATTGGCTTTGCCGCGAAAATGATAAAACACATACTTTTAAGCAGTTTTTGCGATTAAGGTATACCATTTGAGAGTGGTATAATGAGTTTCGATAAAACCTTATAACTTTGTGGCTTAAATTTCAGTATACATGACAACTACTATAGATCATATAACCAAACAACTGGACAGGCTCTATGATGCGCAGGCCCCTGAGACAGGTATTATAAAAGATTTTATTAAAGCTGAAGCCGAGGCCACTACTCAATTGCGCAGTTATGCAAATAATGTAAAGCAGAGGCATCTAGATAATTACGTCTATTTCCGCGGATTGACAGAGTTTTCGAATAAATGTTCTAAAAACTGCTATTATTGTGGTATTAGGGCAGGTAATAAAAATGTGGATCGCTACGATGTGACCGATGAAGACATACTGGATGCTGTGCGTTTTGCCCATGAGCAAAATTATGGCTCTGTTGTGCTGCAGGCAGGTGAAAGAAGCGACAAGCATTTCGTGGAGCGTGTTGATAAATTGTTGCGAAAAATAAAGCAAATCACCAATGACGAAATAGGTATAACAATCTCGTTGGGCGAACAGAATTATGAGACCTTTAAGCGCTGGTTCGAAAGTGGTGCACATCGCTATTTGCTGCGAATAGAGAGTTCTAACAAAATATTATATTACAAAATTCATCCGCAAAACGAGAAGCACAGTTACGAGCACAGAATTCAGGCATTGTACGACCTGAAGGATATCGGCTATCAGACTGGTACAGGTGTTATGATCGGGTTGCCTTTCCAGACCAGAAAAGATTTGGTTGAAGATTTACTTTTTATGCGCCGTTTTGATATTGATATGGTTGGTATGGGGCCGTACATCGAGCATCAGGATACCCCGCTCTACAGGTATCGGAATCAACTATTGCCTCAGAAAGATCGATTTGAGATGACGCTCAATATGATCAGCCTTTTACGCATCATTATGCCCGATATAAATATTGCTTCGGCTACTGCCCTCCAGGCACTGGATCCGATGGGACGTGAGAAAGCATTGAAAGCCGGGGCCAATGTAATTATGCCAAATGTAACCCCCGGTATGTATCGTAATAGCTACAAACTTTATGAAAATAAGCCCTGTACCGATGAAGAAGCGGCAGATTGTGTGAGTTGCCTGGAAATGCGAATTGGTTTAACAGGGAACCAGGTTGGATATGGCAAATGGGGCGATTCGCGTCATTATCATAACAGAAGAGGCAGGTGATTTGAAGTCGAGCTAAGCGATTTCATACAAGGAAAATCGACGCGAGCTGAACAGCATCCATCTATGACCTGATGTTTTGGTTTTTGAATGTAAAATTTTAAAACAACCGCTAACAAATTGCTAGCGGTTGTTTAAAATACTGTCTAAATTATTCTTTTATTTTTCTTACAACATCAATAACAGTTCCGTCAACCCATTTGATGGCTGCTATAACTTCATCATCAAATTCCGGTTTTTGGGGCTTGCCGCAGATTTCTTCGGCTTCTGCTTTTAGTTCTTCGATAGTTTTAATGGGCAGTTCACTGTCTTTGAGTTTTTCGAGCAGGTCTTTGCGTTTTGGATTTACTGCAATACCGCGCTCAGTAACGATTACATCGATTAAATCGCCGGGTCCGCATAAAGTGGTAACTTCGTCTACAATTACTGGTATGCGATCGCGGAACAGCGGGATAGGCAGAATTACTGTTTTGCCAAAGAGACAGTTTTGCCAGCCTCCGATACCGTGAAGCAAGTAGCCGTCAGAGTGGGTTACTACGTTGGCATTGAAATTTGTGTCTACCTCTGTGGCGCCGAGAATTACAATGTCTATTAATGATGCGAAGTTGCCTTTACCATGATAATTGTAGCTGGTAAATGGGCTGGTGTTAACGTGTGTCGGATTGTCGCGCATCGATCGTACGCCTTCAAGGTCGAAGGTTTGGCCGTCGAGGATGTGTTCCACAAGTCCCTCTTCAAACATTTTTACCAGGTACTGATTACTTCCACCTCTGGCAAAGCGGGCTTTTATGCCTTTTTTGCGCATTATTTCACCAAAATATATTCCAATGCTCAGCGATGTACCTCCTGCACCGGCCTGGAAAGAGAAGCCTTCTTTAATGAGTCCGGCTTCATCGCAAAATTGAGCTGTCATTTCTGCAATCAGCAGCCGGTCAGGGCTTTTTGTTACTTTTGTGGTGCCCGACACAATTTTTTCGGGAATCCCAATTTTATCTACTTCAACGGTAATATCTACATTATTTCCCTGAATTTGCCAGGGTATGCATGGAAAGGGTACCATATTGTCTGTAACCACCACAACCTGGTCGGCATATTCTGAATCGGCCAGGGCAAAGCCCAGTAGGCCACAAGCAGCATCTCCATAAAGACCGTTGGCATTGCCGAACGGGTCAGCGCATGGTGCTGCGATAATGGCAATGTCGATGTGCACATCTCCGTCCTGCACAGCCTGGTAGCGACCTCCATGCGAGCGGAGCACGCCCTGACCTCTCATTTTACCCTGGCTGGCAAAGCGGCCAAGCGGTCCGTTCATTGAACCTTCTATGTGATGAATTACACCATTTTCAAGATATTGGATAAGGTGCTCGTGGCAAGGGAAAGAGGCGGAAGGGTACCATACGAGGTCTTTTACGCCCATCTCTGCCGCAATATCGAAAATCTGGTTGGCCAGTATATCGCCATTCCTGAAGTGGTGATGCGTAGAAATGGTCATGCCATCTTTTAGTCCGGCTTTAACAAGTGCATCTTTGAGTGATGCTACCCGCTTATCGCCATCTTCAGGATAGTCGGCTACTGTTTTTATGGGTGGTGCATATTTTCTGCCCTGTGGACGGTATTTGCCCACACCCTGAAACGGAACGACCTCTTTGTCGTTTATATGCGTTGGAATGAGTCTTCCGGCTGCGTTTTTTACAAATTCTGTCATGATTGTTATTTTTTATTCGCTTTGGAATGTATGTGCTTTATTTCTAAAATGATTTATTCCTGATTGTAGGTTTCCTGCCAGTTTTTATCGATGAATCCCATTCGCACGGCACGATCGATTTGTTTTTTATGGCGTTTAACTACAGGTGGGTCAATCATTTTTGAACCCAGTGAGACTACGCCAAGGCCTTGAGCCTCAGCTTTAATTGCGGCGTCTACAATTTTCATGGACTTTTCCAGTTCCTTTGCTTCAGGTGCAAATCCGTCATGAATAACTTTAATTTGCCGTGGGTGTATACACCCCATTCCTTCGAATCCGAGCTGCTTCGATTTTCTTACATTTTCAAATAGTCCCTCCATATCGCCCACGTCTGAAAATACCGAATCAATGGGTTGTATGCCTGCAGCCTTTGCTGCATTCACAAGGCGCATTCTGGCATAGAGTGATTCTTCTGCGGTGCTTGTGCGTTTAACACCAATATCTGCAGTATAGTCTTCAAGACCAATGGCCAATGCTACAATATTGCGGCAGGCTGTGGCTATTTCGTATGCTTTTTCTACGCCCAAAGCACTCTCAATGATGGGCATGTAAAATACGGGTTTTTCGATTTGGTGTCTGGCCTCAAGCCTTTGTACTTCCTTGTCGAGGCGGCAAATATATTCCGGATCTTCTACCTTGGGAATTAAAATCAGATGCACGTTATGCGGCACAATATACTGTAGATCTTCGATTCCCATTTCACCCTGATTGATTCTGACCATGCGTTCGGCTCCGTAAAAATTGGCGCTGCACAAAGCATTTCGCACCACAAAACGGGCTTCGTGTTTTTTTGCTGGTGCTACAGCATCTTCGAGGTCCAGAATAATGCCATGTGGTTTATGAATACCTGCATTAAGCATCATTTTAGGGTTGTTTCCGGGCAGGTACAACCTCGATAATCTATCGCGTTCTTTTGATGTTTCGTATTGGTTGTATGGTTTGAGGTCGGGGATATATGTTTCTGAAGTATCGCTGAATTGTTTTACAGCAGCTTCAATACGGGCTGCAATAACCCAGTCAAGTGCTCCTGAATCTTCTATCAGCACTTCGCAATGCTCAACACCCAATTTATTGAGTGTCGCTGTGGCCACTTTTTTAATCTGGTCGCCATACAGTTTTTCAACTTTGCTTTTTAACTGGATCTTAATGCCTCCGGAGGGTTGCTGTTTAAGGGTGACATGGCAATCCGATTTTATTTTAGGGCCTTTGTTGCCCGCATATCCTTCGCTCATAGTATGTTTTTTTATGTTTCTCGAACATCTACAAAATTAAAAATACCTGCTATAATTGCAAGATATTTCTTACGAATAGCCTTTTGTCATTCAATAGAAAGTAGGAGAAATGTCTTTTGGGAAGGCTAATTATTTTGCGAAAATATATTCAGCGATTGTACCTTGTCTTTTTTTAGCTGGTCAACCAAATCGTTGAGCGAGGGAAATTTGGTCTCTTCACGTATTTTTTCGATGAGTTCAACCGTTATATGCTGCCCGTAAAGGTCGCCTTTAAAATCGATTAAATGGACTTCTATATTGCGCACTTGTTGGTTGTTTACCGTGGGTTTTACTCCAATGTTCATCATGGCCGGTCTTGATGTCCCGTTTAAATATGCTTTGCAGGCATAAACGCCGTTGCCCGGAATGAGTTTGTAGGCGCATGAAATTTTAAGATTGGCAGTCGGGAAGCCTATTTTCCGACCCAGTTGTTCGCCTTTTACTACTTCACCGGCAAGTTGGTATGGATATCCGAGCATTTTGTTGGCTTCGCCTACGTGGCCATATTGCAAAGCATGCCTTATTCGTGTTGAGCTTACAGCATGTCCGACTCTGACTTCGTCGAGTTTATGGAGTTTAAAATGGTATTTACCGGCGAGTGGCTGTAGTTTTTCAAAGGTGCCTTCTCCGTTTTTACCAAACCTGTGGTCGTATCCAAAAACAAGGTGCTCCAATTTCAGCTTATCAACCAATATTTTTTTTACAAAATCCTCATAAGTGAGTGCTGCCAGTTCTTCAGTAAAATCAAGAATTATCAGGTGGTCAATACCATTGCGTTCAAAAAGATCAATTTTTTCTTCAATGGTATTGAGTAATTTAATATCTCCTGAATTGAGCACCTTTCGGGGATGTGGCCAGAATGTCAGAATTACACTTTCTCCTTCGTACTTGCGTGTAAGCGACTTTAGCTGGCTTAAAACGTGCAAATGACCAATGTGCAAACCATCAAAAGTTCCCATGGTTACAACTGGCCTGTTAATTGCAATATCTTTTATATCTTTGTATGTTTTCAAAGGGTCTTAGAATTTGCGGGACAAATGTATAATTTTCGAATGAATTAAATTATATTCACACCACATAATCAACATAGATCAGTCAAATAAACCGGATTCCAAATATTATCATTGTAATGGTGCTTTATAACTGAACGATTTGATGTTGATTTTGTTAGAGGAATTAATTTGAAATAATTTAGATAAATCATAAAGAATTGAATATGAGGTTTACAGTTTTGTTTGCAATAGCTCTGCTTTTTTTAAGTGCTTGCAAAAAAGAATCGAAGGGTCCGGAAATTCAGGGGACCATTTACGGTGCTAATAACGAGGCAATTTATTTGATGAATTTGCTGGAAAAGAATGCCCAGCCAGATTCTGTTGCTATTAATGCCAATGGCGATTTTGTTTTTGATATTGAGGTAGACCAGCCTACGGATTATGTGTTGTATTTAGATCAGCAAAACTTTATCAGACTTATTCTACTTCCTGATCAACAGGTTCAGATTACTGCAGATGCCAGTGATTTGGCTACAAGCTACCGTATTGAGGGGTCAACCTCCAGTAAAGCAGTACGGGATGTCATTCAGCATAATTTGCACAGCAATAGTATTATCGACAGTCTTAATATGGTGTATAAAGCCAATGAAGGAAGCCCGGGCCTTGAAAAACTAATCCCTGAACTGCAACAGCAAAGTCAGGAAATTTTTCAAAAAGAGCGTGACTACCTTGTAAACTTTATAGAAGAGAACCGGAGCCCACTTGCTTCATACGTGGCTCTGTCGATGCGCCTTTCAAATGAACCGCTTTTCGATCCACAGGATGATATGAAGTATTTTGAAATGGTAGATACAGCGCTTGCAAGCCGTTACGAAAATTCAAGAATGAGCAGCCTCATAAGTAATTTCATACGGAAGGTTAAATCTCAGGAAGAGCGTCGTCAAACAGCAAATCAGAGGTTAAGTGTAGGGGCCATAGCACCCGATATTGCCTTGCCTAATCCGCAGGGAGATACGGTTAAACTTTCATCGCTCAGGGGCAAATATGTGCTGCTCGATTTCTGGGCATCATGGTGCAAGCCATGCCGTATTGAAAATCCGAACCTTGTCAAAACTTACTGGAAATATAAGTGGAAAGGGTTTGATATATACCAGGTATCATTGGACCGTAATCGTGACGATTGGGTACAGGCTATTTATAAAGACCGCCTTAAAAACTGGAATCATGTAAGTGATCTTAAGTTTTGGCAGTCTTCAGCAGCTCAACTGTACAATGTAAGGTCTATTCCGTCTAATTTCCTGATCGACCCCGAAGGAAAAATTGTAGCGCGAAATCTGCGTGGCCAAAGCCTGGGGAAAAAATTAGAGGAGATTTTTGCCAAGAAATAGTTTATGCCGAAGATTTATTTTGCTTCAGATATGCATTTGGGTTTTCCCCGTCAGGAGGAGAGTATTCACCGTGAGCGAAAAGTTGTACAGTGGCTCGACGATATTATAGATCAGGCCGATGAACTGTACCTTTTGGGCGATGTTTTTGATTTTTGGTTTGAGTATAAACATGTTGTTCCAAGAGGATTTACACGTTTCCTGGGTAAGCTTGCAGAGTTTACCGACCGCGGAAAGTCCGTGCATTTTTTTACAGGAAACCATGATGTGTGGGTTTTCGATTATTTACCGAAAGAAATTGGGGTTCATGTACACAGGAAACCGATCATTGCGGAAATTGACGGGAGAAAGTTCTTTATCGGGCATGGCGATGGTTTGGGATCAGGTGATGTGGGATATAAGTTGCTGAAAGGTATTTTTACAAATAAAGTACTACAATGGTTATTTGCCAGGCTTCACCCAAACGGAGCAGTAGGTTTTGCGCACCGATGGTCCAAACATAGCCGCTACAGCAAAGGCTTTGCTGCCGAAGATTATAATCCGGAAAAGGAGCACCTTGTTTCATTTATTAAAACCCATGAAGCTAAAGAACATTGCGATTACTACATTTTTGGTCACAGGCACTTTCCAGTGCATCATATGGTAGGCGAAGCCACTTATGTGAATCTGGGCGACTGGCTAAATCATTTCTCTTACGCTTACTGGGATGGCGAGCAAATGCATTTGGAAAAATACCAGGCAGATTAAAGCGCCACTTTTTGTGCAAAATGTAAGTTGCCTTGCCCTGAAACCTGAATGATGTAAATACCTTTTTCAAGTTCCGGTGATTGCCAGTTGTGGGCTCTGCCATTTATAATGTCGCTACTAACGGTTTTTCCCATTGTATTAATTACCCGAACCTGAATATCACCATATGAATAGGGCAGGTTCTCAAGCATAAAACTGTTGCGCAGTGTGTGGATTGCAATTTGGTAGGTGTTATTTTTTATGCCTGTTTGCTGAGCGCATTTTTCAACCTCCGATTCTACCATGTTTAATGCTACATTTTTGTATTTCCCATCGGGGCAAACTACAAAGTATTGAGGAGCGTATGGCACATCGAAACCGAAGTCCGGATTGATTATGCTATCATCCTCCACAACAGAAAAGGCCGGGAATGTACCTCCATATTCATTGAAAAATTCATCAATTTGAGTTTCGTTGTGGTAACCTATTTCCACGGCCCAAACCCATCCTTTTTCACCATTTAAGAGTACGTCGTTCCATATTTTCTCAACGGTTGGCACGCCTGTTTGACAGGTGCCGCAGGTTGTGCTGAAGAAATCCAAAACTATTGTTTTGCCTGAATCAAGCTGATCCTGTAAATTATAGGTTTCTCCAGACGTTGATGTCATTGTGAAGTCGGGTGCCTGGCTAAGTGTGACAACTGGAAATGCCAGTATTAAGAGTACGGATAGTAATTTTCTCATAGCGCTGTTTTTTATTTGGTGTGGCAAATTTAAGAAACTTTTCACGATATGTAAATGATTAAATATTTACCTACATTAATTAAATGTTAAACAAGTTTTTATGAAAAATGGTTTAATTTGTTTTAATAATTCTCTTAATAACTTGAAATTTATTAATTTCACACCCAAAGACAACAAATATGCGGTTTATCATTAGTATTGTAATTGTTTTGTTTGTTTTTTCTGCCTGCCATCGTGAAAATGGCGATAAAAAGGCTAAAGAAAAACTGGAGTTAACCAGAGATAATAGCGTAGGCGTAGACGTTAAAAATTCAAAAGTCGTTTACAGAGTGCCCACACCAATAGAATTTTTCATGTTTTATCGTGGAGCCGGCGGAGCATTTAATCCAGAAATATTATTAAGCCCGTCAACCGCATCGAATTATCTTAGTACTAAGAATAAAGCTGTAGCTTTTGGTATGTATGCTTCAGATTTGGCCTACAGTGCTGTTTTTGCGCAAAACCAGCAAACCATTTCATATTTTGAAGCCAGTAAAGTGCTGGCCGAAGATTTGGGTTTTACAGAAGGTTATGGCGAAGAGCTTATGCAGCGGTTTAAAAGTAACCTGGATAATGTAGATTCGCTTTATCATCTTTCTGCTGATTCATATTGGAATGTATTTAATTTTTTAGAAGACCAGGATAAAACCACACTTTTGTCATATATAACCGCGGCAGGTTGGGTAGAAAGTCTTTATCTAGCATTTAATGCCAAAGAAGTAAACACAAAGAGCGATTTGATGAGCTGCCTGGCCGATCAGCAATATGTGATTGAAAATCTGGATGCTTATTTACAAGAAATGCATAAAAATGAGACAGATAGAGATGATATATTTTTAATGGTCCGAAAGTTGAATGAATATTATGCTGAATTGTATAACAATCCTGATAATGTGATTATGACCAGGGTGCAATTTGATAGTATAAAATCTTTGGTTAACAGAAGCAGAGAGTCGTTGGTTAAAAGGTAATTGAATGAGAAGTTACATAATATTTTTATTTTTAATTCTGGGAGTTCTGACAGTAAGGGCCCAGCGATGCGATGATAAGGATTTTTGCGATAAAGACCTTTATGGTGAATACGATTATCGCAGCCAGTCGAATTATGCCCAGGTATACACCGGTGATACTGTGCGTGTCAAAGTAGTTGTATATAGCGGACAGAACTACCGGATTTTTACATGCGCCGAGCGAAGGCTCAAAGATGTATTTTTTCGGGTTATATACCCCGAAAAGCGCTTTAAGAGAGCTTTTAAAGAGATTAAGAAAAAGCAGGTGCCCATATATGAAAAAGATAAAGATGGTAATTTTCTGTATGACGAAAATGGGGATCGCATAAAAACCGGGACAATTTTTGCCAATGATACTGTATGGGGGCGTGATTTGGTTACCTCAGAAAGTGTGGTCTACGATTCTCGCGAAGCAGAAGAGGCTTATTGGGAAGCCAGCATACACAAAACCAGGTTAATTATTATTGAATCAATTATACCCCCTTTTCGGAAAAAAAGAAATGGATGTATACAAATCATGGTAGGACGCAAATACAAAAATGCAAGCCAGTTCAGAAGATGATAAAACTGCTGTTAAACTACATTTTGCTGCTATATTGTCAGTATTTTGTACTCCAATAGCAAATAAATACATTTGGGGCTTCTTGTTAGAGTGATTTTAGCTTTTGGCGTCAAAATTGTTATAGGTTGAATAGCAAAGAAACTGAAAAGAAGAATTAAAAATATATGCAAGGACAGAACAAACCAGATGACATTATAAATTGTATAATTGAGGGTATTAAAGAAAAGAAGGGCGAAGAGATTGTTAAACTAGACCTTAAAAACTTAGAACAGGCTGTAACAGATTATTTTATCATATGTCATGCAAATTCCAACAGGCAGGTAGATGCTATAGCAGACCATGTTGAGAAAAATTTGCGAAAACAATATCAGGAGCACGTTTTACATAAAGAAGGTACATCTCAGGCCGAATGGATTTTACTTGATTACGCCGATATTGTAGTGCATGTTTTTAAAAAAGATGTGCGAAATACTTATAAACTTGAGGAGTTGTGGGGTGATGGTGAACTTACACGAATAAGCGATTTAAAAGAACAAGAATAGATATGGAGAAAGAGAATAATCAGCAGAGACAGCAGCAAAACGATAATTCCAATAAAACACCGAAAAGACCAAAATTTAATGTTTACTGGATTTACGGTGCAATTTTGTTGCTCTTTATTGGCATGCAGTTTTTTAGCAGCATGGGTAATGGTGCGCGTGAAATTACATGGAAGGATTTTAAAAACAACATGTTACAACAACATCATGTTGAGCGGCTGGTTGTCGTTAATAAACAAAAAGTTGAAGTATACATAAAACCGGGTGAGCTTGGTCGCGGAAGATATAAGGAGTTTAGCGAAGGCGGATTCTCTTCAGGTCCTCAATATTATTTTACAATTGGATCTGTAGAATATTTCGAAAAACAGATGGACGAAGCACAACAGGATTTTTCTGAAGAACAGCGCATAAGCCCACAATATGAAACACGTGAAGACCACATTGGAAATTTAATAGGCTGGCTCTTGCCCATCGCTATTATAGTAGCCATATGGATTTTTATTATGCGCCGCATGACCGGAGGTGGTGCTGGTGGTGGTGGTCAAATTTTTAATATAGGAAAATCAAAAGCAAAACTTTTTGACCGTGAAGGTTCAAAGGTTAAGGTCGATTTTTCAAATGTTGCCGGATTAAGTGAGGCCAAGGTTGAAGTCAAAGAAATTGTTGATTTTCTGAAAAAACCGGAACGGTATACAGAGCTCGGAGGTAAGATTCCGAAAGGTGCATTGCTGATTGGCCCTCCTGGAACCGGAAAAACATTGCTTGCAAAAGCAGTTGCAGGCGAGGCCGAGGTGCCGTTTTTCTCTATATCGGGTTCCGACTTTGTCGAAATGTTTGTAGGGGTTGGTGCCTCAAGAGTTAGAGACCTCTTTAAGCAAGCCAAAGAAAAATCGCCATGTATAATTTTTATTGATGAGATTGATGCCATTGGCCGGGCAAGAGGTAAAAATCCAAATATGGGTTCTAACGATGAGCGTGAAAATACCCTGAATCAATTATTGAGTGAAATGGACGGGTTTGATACCAACTCCGGTGTTATTATCCTGGCTGCAACAAACAGAGTGGATGTGTTGGATAAAGCATTAATGAGAGCCGGACGTTTCGATCGACAAATTCATGTAGAATTGCCTGATTTGAATGAGCGAAAAGAGATATTTAAAGTACATCTTTCACCTTTAAAAAAGGTAGACCCGGAACTTAACCCCGATTTTCTGGCCAAACAAACACCGGGCTTCAGTGGAGCAGATATTGCAAATGCTGTGAACGAAGCCGCATTGATTGCAGCACGAAAAGAGAAAACTAAAGTTGAAAAGCAGGATTTCCTCGATGCCATTGATCGAATTATTGGCGGACTGGAGAAACGAAATAAAATAATTTCCAGATCAGAAAAGAAAACCATTGCTTACCACGAATCGGGTCATGCTACTGTAAGTTGGCTGCTCGAGCATGCTAATCCTTTGGTAAAAGTCACCATAGTGCCACGTGGGCAAGCCCTTGGGGCTGCTTGGTATCTCCCGGAGGAACGTCAAATTACCACTAAAGAGCAAATGATTGATGAAATGGCTGCGCTTATGGGTGGGCGCGCTGCTGAGGAGATTGTATTCGGAAAAGTCTCGACCGGCGCACTTAACGACCTTGAAAGAGCTACGAAAAAAGCTTATGCAATGGTTACTTATTTCGGAATGAGTGCGGAGGTTGGTAATATAAGTTTTTACGATTCCACCGGTCAAAATGAATATAGTTTTACCAAACCTTACAGTGAAGAAACAGCCAAGCTAATTGATAAAGAGACACGCAAGTTGGTGGAGGCTTCCTATCAACGAGCACTAAAAATTCTGAGAGACAATCGTGAGGGGCACGAGCAGTTATCCAAACGACTCTTAGAGCGGGAGGTTATTTTTGCCGACGACCTTGAAGATATTTTTGGAAAGCGAAAAAATGATATCATTGAGGCGGGTGATAAAAATGAATACGATTCTTTTTCAAAAGAAAATAATAAAGACGAGCAAAATCAGGAGGTATAGATGGCAGCTAATGATTGGCAGATGGTTTTTTCTACTGGTCAGGCTTACCAGGCTTATATCATAAAAGACTTGCTGAAAGATCATGAAATAGAGGCTGTAGTAATAGATAAGCAAGATTCTTTCTACGTAACAGTGGGTGAGATTGAAGTTTACGTAGAAGCCCAAAATGTAATTAAAGCAAAACACCTAATAAAAAAAGCAGACTTTTGAAGAATTTTGTACAGCGTTCGCTCACAGGTTCCTTATTTGCACTTGTTACATTAATCTCTATTTTGTGGCATGAGGTTACCTTTACATTTTTTTACGGAGTTGTAATGTTGCTAATTCTCATTGAGTATCATCACATGCTACGTAAAGTCCATGGCCATCCATTGATGGCATGGCAAATTATATTATCTATATTAATCTATGTTGGTGGATGGTTGGTGGTCAATAAAATAATTCCTTTTTCGGCCCTGGCATTGACGATCCCTTTGTTTTTTCTGGTTTTTATAACCGAATTATACAGGCGAAAGCGGCGCATTGCGCAAAACCTATCCATGACATTTTTACCCGTAATTCATGTGGCCCTACCCATGGTATTATTGCTTGCAATAGGTTACCTGTCTGGCGAATATGATTACCGGATGATTCTCTCCATTGTTTTATTTACCTGGACATTTGACACTTTTGCATACATTGTAGGTGTGCTGATAGGAAAAAATAAAATTTCACCCAAAATTTCACCCAAAAAATCATGGGAAGGCTTTATTGGTGGTTTGGTAGCAACGGCCGCGCTGGCGCTAATTTTATCGCATTACTGGGCAGTTTTTGACCCTGTTAAGTGGATCGTAATTAGCGTGATAATCAGTATTGGAGCAACTTTCGGTGATTTGGTCGAGTCTGTATTGAAACGCGCTGCTGGTATGAAAGATTCAGGCAGGATTCTTCCAGGGCATGGAGGTGTTTTTGATCGTTTTGATGGCTTTCTCTTTGCCATACCTTTTGTTTTTAGCTATCTTTATTTATTGAATTAATAATTATCTGTTTCTGAATGTGAGAAAATTTAAGGTTTCTTCATTTTTAACAAACTCAAAACTCCAGGCAAATGAAAATTCACCGCGCAGGTTATAAAATAATCATAACCATAATATTAATACTGCTATTGCTCACAGCAGGTATGCATTTTATTTTTAATAGTTTATATGCCACATTAATCACAGGATTTGTAGCTCTTGGTATCGTGGTTTTTGTGTTGAGGTTTTTCAGGGACCCCGGCCGATTAGTAAATACTGAAAAAGATGTGCTTGTTGCGCCAGCCGATGGAACAGTTGTGGCCATCGAAGAAGTTTTCGAAGATGAGTTTTTACATAAAAAAGCCCTTCAGATTTCTATATTTATGTCTGTTTGGAACGTGCATATCAATTGGTTTCCAGCCAAAGGTATTATGAAAGAGTTCAGATACCACCCCGGCAAATTTTTGGTTGCCAGACATCCAAAATCATCTACACTTAATGAACGCACAAGTATATTTATGGAGACATCTGAGAAAGTTCCGGTGGTTATAAGGCAAATTGCCGGAATTGTGGCGCGCAGAATTGAAAATTATGTAAAAGATGAGAATTCTCAGGTTGCAGCGGGGCAGGAGATGGGCTTTATTAAGTTTGGGTCCAGGGTGGATGTATTTGTTCCGCTTAATTCTGATTTGAAGATTAATATTGGACAAAGGGTTCGAGGAAAGGTAACCCGGATAGCTCAAATGCCTGACATAGCTCATGTTAGTTGATGTTGAAGAATAGTTTTATTTTTTTCTGTTTTTCTTCTTTTTTTTGGGAAAGGCTTATACTTTTGTAGTGAATTTTTGAACTTTAAATATAACAACAATGGCTTACAAAATTACTGAAGATTGCGTTGCATGCGGAAGCTGCATACCAGAATGCCCGGTAGATGCTATATCAGAAGGTGATATTTATGTAATTGATCCTGATACTTGCACTGATTGTGGTGCATGTGCTGACGTATGTCCTACAGAAGCAATTATTCCTGAATAGATATTATAATATCCTCAGGAAATGGAATATAAGCCGTTGCTCAATGAGCAGCGGCTTTTATTTTATATCTGCCCTTAATTTGTGGAATAACTTCAGTATTGTAAAACTTCCTGCAATGGTCATGAATAATAGTATTGAAGCCTGAATCCATTCACCATAAATCAAACTACCAATGCCAAACAGGGCCGCATAGACTGTGATAGAGCCTATAAACACATTTAGAATCTGTATAGGCATGGCCCATGCATGCGGCTTTGTTTCATCGGGGAATACTTTGCGGGCAATTTTTTTCCAACCGGGCCCGCCCGGGCGTGTTTTGCGGTAAAAGTTAGCCAGGGTTTCTTCGTCTTCAGGTTTTGATAGTAATGTTGTACTCACCCATACAATTGTGGTAACCCCCACAGCAATTAACAATCGTACTGTAAAAGCATCCAGGTATTGAGTGGTAAGTGTCTGATCGTCAATCGCAAAAATGAGTATGATTGCTGTGAGCGTGGCACTAACCATAGCCACAATTTCAGTAAGCGCATTAATTCTCCACCAGAACCATCTCAAAAGGTATATGGCACCCGATCCTGCTCCTGACAGTAAAAGTATGTTAAAGGCTTCCTGGGCATTTTCCATAATAGTGAGGGCAATTATGCCTGAAAACAACATGAGTAAGAGCGTAGACAATTGTCCGACGCGTACCAGCTCCTTTTCGGGCGCATCGGGTTTGATTACCCTTTTATAGAAATCATTTACGATGTAAGATGAGCCCCAATTTAAATGCGTGCCAATGGTTGACATATAGGCTGCAATTAATGAAGCTACCACAAGCCCGAGCCATCCGGGGCCAAGCTTCGACATCATGGCCGGGTAGGCAATATCGTGCTTTAAGTATTCAGAATCGATGTTCGGAAACTCATTATGAATAGAAACCAAATCAGGATATACTATCAGGGATGCCAATGCAACAATTATCCATGGCCAGGGACGAATTGCATAATGCATAAAATTAAAAAAGAGCGTGGCTCCGATGGCATTCTTTTCATTTTTTGCCGAAAGCATGCGTTGAGCAATGTACCCTCCGCCGCCAGGCTCAGCACCCGGATACCAAACACTCCACCACTGCACAGCAATGGGAATAATCAACAACGTAAGCAATGTTCCCGGGTCGCTAAAATCAGGAATAAAGCTTAGTTTATCCTGAATATCGGGGTGAGACAACAACCCATCTAAACCACCAACTTCCGGTTGCTGCAGGGCAATAACAGCCGCATAAATAGCTCCAAACATGGCAATGCTGTACTGGAAGAAATCTGCCCAGATTACACCTTTCAATCCGCCTATACCAGCATAAATAGCCACGGAAATGGATCCAATTACAATGGTTACCCATGGTGCAAGACCAAACATTACAGCACCAATTTTAATTGCTGCAAGACTTACACTGGCCATTATGAGCACATTAAAAAACAGTCCTAAATATACGGATCGGAACACGCGTAAGAATGAAGCGAGTTTTCCGGAGTACCTTAATTCGTAAAATTCAAGATCTGTAAGTACATCTGAACGGCGCCAGAGCTTTGCATAAATAAAGACCGTTACCATGCCTGTAATTAAAAATGCCCACCATGCCCAGTTTTTGGCTACTCCCGAGGTTCGAACAAAATCTGTGACCAGGTTCGGCGTATCGGCAGAAAATGTACAGGCCACCATTGATACCCCAAGCAACCACCAGGGCATACCACGGCCCCCCAGGAAAAATTGTGAAGTGTCTTTACGTGCAGTGCGCGATGCAACCCAGCCGATACTTATGACGATCAGAAAAAATATGGCCAGGATAATCCAGTCCAGGTTTGCTAATTGCATAATTTGAATTTTTATCCAATAAAAAAGCGGAAGTTATTTGGAGCCTCCGCTATATGTGAAAGAATTTATTGTTTATTCATCATCGCCTGATAGTTCTTTTATTTGCATCTTCAGGCTTTCGATTTGAACCCTCGATTCTTCTTCAATAACTTCTTTTTCTTTCTCTATCTCAATTAATCTTTTGTCATATTCTTCCTTAATATTACTGATTTGTTCCATGGTGTCGCGCATTATCTCACCCTGATCTTCAAGCTCGTGCTGATAGGCATGTATTGCGCTGTCTTTACTTCGCTTCTCGGTTACATCCATTACAAGGGTTACTATTTTTTCATATTCGCCCTCTATATTTTTTGCTGGTGTATATGATTCTTTGAGCCAAACATCGCCATCGGGGGTGGAGTATTTAATTTCCATTTCAGAGGGCATGCCGTTTTTCAGTCCTTCCCAAATTTCATTGTAATACTCCATGTCATTTATTTCAGGGTCGAATAATGTACGATGCTCCTTGCCTATGAGGTCTCCTGTTTTTTTGTAAATTAATTCAGCATATTTTTCATTGGCACTGATGATGTAACCGTTGATATCCATGTCGAAGTTACCTAATGTGTTATTGATGGCATCAATGGTATCCTGCATTTCGTTTTCGCGCCTTGCCGATTCCTCCTGTGTGGCCTGGAGTTCCTCCATGTTTTGTCGCATTTCCTCTTCCTGCGATGCCAGTTCTTCTCCTTTTTGTCTTGACTCTTCCAGTAGTTTGGCCGTGCGCTGATTGATACGTACTGTTGAAATAGTGGAAGCGATGTTTTCACCAACTTTTTCGACAAACTCAATTTGGTAGTCTGCAAATTCCTTAAATGAAACAATTTCCAGTACCCCGAATATCTCATTGTTCAGTTTCAAGGGCACCAGAAGCAATACAGTTGGGTTATCGTCGCCTAAGCCACTCGTGATGCGGACATAATCTTCGGGTATTTCTTTAAGGTAAACAGTTGCTTTCTCAAATGCGCACCTTCCTACCAGGCCTTCTTCCAGCTCTATTTTTCGATCGACCATTTTTTGCCGGCCGTAGGCTACCGCGGCTGTCATTTCAAAATACTGCTCGCCTTCATCCTCTTCGTTGGTGCTGAGTACATATATGGCTCCCTGTATGGCATCAATGTAGTTAATGAGGTTGTCGACAATGTTGTAAGAAAGTTTTTCAATATCGTCGTTGTTTTGTCTGAGTATATCGCTAAACTTGGCAATACCCTGAGCACTCCAGTTGCGTATTTCGTCCTCTTTTTTGCGGCGTTCTTCTTCTTCTGCAGCTTTTTTAAGGTCGTCGCGCATACCCAGTAAGGCGTTGCCCAGCGTGTCTTCTTCGCTTAACGGTTTAAAGTCAGTGGCGTACTCGCCTTTACCCATATCAATGGCAAAACTGGAGGTGCGACGCATGCCATCAATGTATTTGTTTAGGGCTTTGCTCATGTCGCCAATCTCATCATTGGTCTCCTTCATCTTCTCATCGGGTAGCACTCCTCTGGTCATGATCAGTAGAAAATCCTTGAGTCGTAATATTGGTCTGATGGTTGCCCGTGAAATGAATATGGCAATGGCCAGCGATATGAGCAACATGATGATACCTGAGAATATAATAAACAGCTGGAAGGAGTCCAGCGAATCGAACATGGCCTTGTTTTTTTGCTCACTTTTTTTCTCTAAACGGTTAGTTAGTTCTTTTACCTTGTCCAGCGCTTTGTTTGTGGTGTTGATAACTTCTCCCCCTTCTTCTACCATTGGGAAAATTTCAAAAACTACCATCGGGTCATCATAACTTTCAAAAGTATTTAGGCGACCCATAATTTGTTTGTGCTGTGCAAAGAGGGTGTCTTTTATGAGTACTTCCAACGAGTCGAATATCGCCTGTTCTTCGGGTGTCCAGTTATTGTAGATTCCTTTTATTTTTGATACAAGGGCCGGAAAATCTTCTGTATGTAGTTCTCGTAATCTTTTTTTATCGGGCGTTCCGCTTTTACGTTCGATATGTACCCAGTTTTTAATCAGCATTTTCGAATTGTTTACCAACTGTAACATATCGCCGAGGTGCGAAACCGATGGTGAATAAACATTGGCAACTTCTTCGTTAAGTTGTTTGTTTTGCTGTAGCGTTGTATAAGTAAGTATACTGCTAACTAGAAGGGTGATTATGATGAGACCAAAGCCTAAAAATAAGCGGTTTGCGATGGTAAATCTGTACTTCATACTTAATAGTTTAAAGATTAACGCCCGTGTCTCTTTTGTGTTTACGGTGTCATGTCAAATTGTATACTGTCGTCTTTTTCAGTGAGTTTAATGCTCTATAAAACTATAAAACACAATTTGATAAACCTAAAAATAGATAATTTTTTTCTATCATCATACAAATTTAAGACATTTTCTCGGGGGAAATGCAGGTATATCACTTTCTTTGGGAAGCTAAAATGAAATAATTTGTTTAAGTTCGTTTAAAATTTTAACGCTTATGTGTGGTATTGCAGGTTACTGGAACGCTGGTGTGGATTTTAACACGCAATCGCTGGAAATGATGGCTGCAGCCTTAAGGCACAGAGGACCTGATTATTCAGGTAGATTTGTGGAAGGAAAGGCTGGGCTTGTACACGAGCGCCTTAGTATAATAGATCTTAACGAAAGGTCTAATCAACCCATTCATTCGCATGATGGCAGGTTTGTTATGGTTTATAATGGCGAAGTTTATAACTTTAATGAGCTTGCAACCCAATTTCGCCTTGAAACTAAAACTACAAGCGATAGCGAAGTAGTGCTTGAGTTATTTGTCAAGAAGGGTGTGGAGTTTGTAAACTATATGAGTGGTATGTTTGCCATCGCCATTTACGACAGAGAAGAGGAGCGGTTATTCTTGTTTCGCGATCGCGTGGGTATTAAACCACTTTTTTATTATGAGCAGCCGGGAACCTTTATTTTTGCGTCAGAATTAAAAGCTTTACAACGTGCTTTACCAAAGAATAGGTTAAGGCTTAACCATCAGGCTGTAATTAATTATTTGCATTTAGGTTTTATACCTGCTCCCGACACAATTTATGAAAATGTGCATAAGCTTTTACCCGGAGAATTGGCTATAATAGACGCCAATGGAGTTGTGAAACGCAAGTGGTGGAGTGTGGAGCAACAAATTGAAAAAGAGAAGATTAAGGATGAAAAGGAGGCCCTGGTTCGCTTCGATAAGGTGTTGAACAGTGCTGTTCAAGGCAGGCTTATCAGCGATGTACCTGTGGGTACTTTTTTGAGCGGAGGCATTGATAGTAGTCTGGTTTCTGCTGTAGCTGCCCGCCATTATCCCGGTCGTATTAAAACATTCACAATAGGTTTTGAACATACCCGGCACGATGAAACAGGTTACGCCGCTAAAGTTGCCCAACATATTGGATCGGAACACCGAATGCTTTACGCTACAGAAAAAGAGGCTGAAGAGTTGCTGCCCGATATTATTTCGCAATACGATGAACCATTTGCAGATACAAGTGCCATCCCTACCATGCTTGTTTCGAGGTTGGCTAAAGAAGAAGTAACCGTAACACTTTCGGGCGACGGTGGCGATGAGTTGTTTATGGGTTACGGGGCCCATGTTTGGGCCGGGCGAATGGCAAAACCAGGTGTGCAGATGATGGCTCCGTTCTACAAAACGGCATTAGCAATGGGCGGTAGCCGTTATAAAAGAGTTGCCCGCCTGTTTGAAAAATCGCAGGTTACCGAACCTCACATTTTTTCGCAGGAACAGTACTTCTTTAGCCAAAAAGAGCTGCTTCAGCTTGTTAAACAACCCGGTGATGTTTTTAAACCAGAATTTGAACATATTCGCCGGCAGCTGACACCGGAGGAGCGTCAGGCTTTGTTTGATTTTAAATACTACCTGCCTGATGACCTGCTTACAAAAGTAGACCGTGCCAGTATGCGATACGCACTTGAAACCCGTGTGCCTTTGCTGGATTATCGTATGGTTGAAATGGCCTTTAATCTTGATCCGGCTCTTCGCTTAAAAGGGAAGACGGGTAAATATTTGTTGAAACAGCTTCTTTACAAATATGTCCCGAAGGAATTTTTCGATAGGCCAAAGCAAGGCTTTTCAGTGCCACTGGAGCAATGGATGAAAGGGCCACTTGAGGGTTGGTTTAATGCCTACCTCGATAAAGCAATGCTTGTGAAGCATGGGGTTGTAAACCCTGAATACGTGGCTGATTTACAAAAAAAATTTAGAGGCCCCAAATATGCGTTTTTGTACAACCGATTGTGGGCAGTAGCAGCACTGCATGCGTGGCTCGATTCTAATACTTGAAATTACATGGATTTACAATATCGCATTTTTTATTTGCAGGTAATCTAAATAATAAAGCACTCTGATTGAAATGCTGTTTTTTCCCAGATCTGAAAAAGTGTTTTCCAGGTTGCGTCCAAAATCATTTATCACCTCGTCTGTTTCAGAAAGAATTTGGTTTTTCCAAACCAGTGACATTTCACTTCCGGGAGCAAATTGCCATGTATAGGCCAAGTCGATATTGAAAGCATTGTAATTAATGTCTTCGTTTTCGTTATATGCCGGATAATCAGTTAAAGTACCATCCTTATTAAGCAGGTAGAACTGGTCGTAATTCACTTTGGTCCAATAATGTCGTAAGTAGAATGTTAAAGAAGCATTTGGTGTGAATATATAATCGAGGTTGATGTTATTTTCAAGTTTCTGGTAGTTCCGGCGTCCGAATACAACTGAATCTTCTGCTGAATTATTGTCAATATAGCCAATGGAGTTGAAACTGTTATCGCCATTGAAATCATATACAAGTTGGAATTTGTCACCCAGACGTAACCTTGGGCTAGCGCTGTACCATAGGCCAGATTGATCATATTCATTGGCAACCCAACCGCCAAATCTGAGGTCAAGCGCAAATGTTTTTCTATAATCTGATGATATCCAGAAGCTACCATTTTGCCATGAGGCTGTTTTAAACTTGTAGCCATCTACCCGTGGTTCATAATAATCATAACCCATTATGGGCTTGATCTGCGAGCTTAAACCAAATGAAAGGTGGTTTTTTGTTGTTGCACGAGTTGAGAAATTGATTCGGGTACTGATGAAATCATGGTAATCGAACATGGTGTTGTAATTAACACTTATTTCATTGTGCCAGTTCAATAGCCTCCAGAATGGTTCTCTGATGCTGTACGAAACTTCAGCCCTGTTGCTTCTTTCATCCGGGCTTTGCAGGTAACCAAGGTCATTCGGGTCGAACTTTGGACTTTCGGTATTGTGCCTTAATGAGAATCGGAATCTTCCGGTAATGCGTTCAACTTCGAACCAGTATTTGTAACCATAAGGATTGTCTAATGTGTAACGTTGACTTAAGGATGCTGCTCCTTTTACAGCAATGGATTCTTTTATTTCGTAACGCACCTCTGAACCGGTTACGTTGGCCGTGTAGTTGCTGGAAGGCCTGTGCACGTTTGTGTTGATTAAACTTATGAAAGAGTTCCCCGGCAGGCTCTGTTCAAGCACACTTACATTGTAGTTGGTGAATGGTTGTACCTGTACTTTTTCTTCTTTGCCGGTTATAGTATCTTTTACGGTAGCGTGCGTAGTCTGACTCATGGCATTCAGAACCCCAATGTTTAGGCCTTTCCTGGTTTTGCCTGTTATTTTTGTGGCATTGATTAACTGGGTGCTGTTGGGTATCTCTACAACTTCCACCCCGGCAGTGTCTTCCATGTCATATGCTTTATGGGCATTAACCGGTTTGCTACCAATGCGCCTGGAGTAAAAAATGCCGGCGCGGTTAAAGAGCTCCATGCCTTCTTTGAAAAATTCCCGGTTTTCGCCGTAATAGGTCTCAAATGGACTCAGATTTAAGCGTTCCTTGTCAGATTTTACCTGCCCGAAATCGGGTATGAGCATCATATCAAGCGTGAAGCTTTCGTTGATGCCATATTTTACATCCATTCCACCTTTAATGGAATAGCTGTTTTCATTGCTTTCGTTTTCTACATATGCCGACATGTAGGGAATGAATGCCAGCCTGACGGGAGGTTCTACATCGACAATACCTGTTAAAACGCCTGCTTGTTTATTGGTGCCTTCTGTATTGATATCAATGTAGTTCCAGGTGCTTACTTCCCTGTTGCGCTGAATCACGCGTTCTATGTTTAATCCCCATTCCTGGTTTTTAGCTTTAGAAAATCGCAGGGCTGAGTAAGGGATACGCATTTCAATGCTCCAGCCATTTGGAGTGTGTGTAACGGCTGACTCCCAAACAGCATCCCAGCGGTAATCTTTGTATGTGGTAGATTTTACATCGACCTGCACCCCTGTAGAGGTTACGAAAAAGCCATAGGCCTTACTTGCATCATTGTATGGATCGATATATACCCCGAAATAATCTGCCAGGTTGAAATTATCTCTTTTCCCCAGGTTTTTTGATATTTGGTCTGGATGGTCGTCTTCTAAAAAAGCACCTACGTACAAAGCATTGTCATCATAAAGAAATCTTACATGGGTAGCTTCGCTGGGTGCTTTCCCGTTGTACGGGCTGTATTGGGTGAAATTTGTGGCTTGCGGAGTTTCGTCCCATGCAGTTTCCTGGAGTTTTCCGTCAATTGTTATTATTTCTGATGTGCGGGTTGCTTCAACTTTTTTCTTTTCTTGTGCATATATAGAAATATAGGGAATAATTATAAGCGTAAGGCTCAATAAAATTCTGTTCATACAAATAGTTTTCCTAATTAGTTGCTGTTCGTTCCTTGTTTGAAAACTAATCAAAAAAGGAGCCAAAGTATTCTATGGGCTTGTAGTCAGCATAATAGGATTAAGAGAGCTCTTTTTCCAGTTCCGGGGTCATTTCGAGGTTGTGGTAAACGTTCTGAACGTCATCGTTTTCCTCGAATTCTTCCACCATCGCCAGTACTTTTTTTGCTGTTGCTAAATCAACTTCCTGTGTCGAGTTGGGTATTCTTTGCAAACCTGCATTTTCAGCTTCTATATTTAGTTCATCGAGTTTTTTCTGCATGTTGCCAAAGTCCTCCATCGATGTAGTTACGATGAGCATTTCTCCTTCGCTGTCAAATTCTTCTGCTCCTGCATCAATGAGTTCAAGCTCAAGCTCTTCAAGGTTTAAGTCAGCTTTTTTGGGTATGGCAAAAACGCCTTTTCGATCAAAAATAAAACTGAGTGAGCCATTTTTACCCAGACTGCCACCCCGCTTGTTAAATATCGAGCGTACATCGCTCACTGTGCGGTTGTTATTGTCTGTCATGCACTCCACGAAAATTCCAACTCCACCCGGGGCGTGTCCCTCAAAGGTCATTTCGGCCAACTGATCGGTTGATTTATCAGATGCTTTATCTATTGCCCGCTGAATATTGTCTTTGGGCATGTTTATTCCCCGCGCATTCTGTATGGCCAGCCGCAATCGGGGGTTGTTATTTGGATCCGGATCATTGCCCTCCTTTACAGCAATCATTATCTCTTTCGATATTCGGGTGAACATCTTTGCTCTTTTTGCATCCTGAGCGCCTTTCCTGTGTTTAATGTTTGCCCACTTACTATGTCCTGCCATATGAACTGGTTTTATTTTAGGTGTTATTTGCAAAATTATAAAAAAATGTGGTCCATATAAATAGATTAAAAGATACGAAAACCCTTTAATTGTAGGGTTTTTGCACTTGCTGTTATAAATGAGTTGATTATAAGTTCTATAATTCAGTTAAATAGTTTATAGATTCAATAGCGATAAGCATTATCTTTGCAGCGGCAAATCAAAATGATTTTTAAGAAATGGCGAAGAAGTTATACATCGAAACGTACGGATGCCAAATGAATGTGGCAGACAGTGAAGTTGTTGCATCTGTGCTGGGTGATGAGCATTATGAAATTACAAATGACGAATCAGAAGCTGATCTTGTATTAATCAACACCTGTTCCATTCGAGATAATGCGGAGAAGCGTATCTGGAACCGGTTAGATGCTTTAAAACACAATAAAAAAATAAATCCGGAGCTTAAAGTTGGAGTGATTGGTTGTATGGCCGAAAGGCTTGGTGGTAAGTTAACTGAAAATAAGCTGGTTAGCTTGGTGGCCGGACCGGACTCCTACCGGAAATTACCCGGTATGTTAACCATGGCCGATAAGGGTGCTCCGGCTATCGATACTGAGCTTTCGAAAGAAGAAACTTATGCCGGTATATTGCCGAAGAGGCTTGAGGAAAATGCATTTGGGGGATTTGTTTCCATTAGTCGTGGATGTAACAATTTTTGTACATATTGTATTGTGCCTTATACCAGGGGGCGTGAGCGCAGTCGGAACCCCGAAGATGTTGTGAGTGAGGTGGAGGAACTTATCAATACAGGCCATAAAGAGATTACCTTACTGGGACAGAATGTGAACTCTTATCATTACAAAACCGATGAGGCAGATATTGATTTTCCTGAGCTTTTAAAAAGTGTATCAAAACTGGACACTACTGTCCGAATTCGTTTCACTACTTCTCACCCAAAAGATATTTCTGACAAGCTTATTAAAACAATTGCCGAAAACGTAAATATTTGTAACCATATTCATTTGCCGGTGCAGTCTGGTAGTTCAAGAATGCTTAAGCTGATGAACCGGAAGTATGACCGCGACTGGTATATGGAGCGGATTCAGAAGATACGCGAGTTCATTCCGAATTGCGGCATTACTACGGATATTTTTTGTGGTTTTCATGATGAAACCGAAGAAGATCACCAGCAAACCCTGTCGTTGATGAAGGAAGTGGGATTCGATTGGGCATTTATGTTCAAATATAGTGAGCGGGAAGGCACCTATGCTGCCAAACATCTGAAAGATAATGTTCCGGAAGAGACAAAATCAAAGCGTCTGCAGCAGATTATTGCGCTGCAGCAAGAGCTTTCACTAAAAAGTAACAAGGCAGACATTGGAAAAACATTTATCGTGTTGGCTGAAGGTGTTTCAAAAAAATCAGATCAGGAGCTCTTTGGTCGCAATGAACAAAATAAGGTAATTGTGTTTCCAAAAGGAAATTATAACCCGGGCGATTCTGTTCAGGTGAAAGTTTATGACTGTTCGTCTGCCACACTCAGAGGAACTTTAGTTGAATAAATTCATAAATCGTAAATACCTCAAATTATGAGCGAAACATTAAAGCACTATCGTGAATACAGGCAAGAAATGAATGAGAGAATTCTGGCCGGAAATAACAAGGTAATTAAGCGTATATTTAACCTTGATACCAATACTTATATGGAGGGAGCTTTGGATACTAAGACCAAGGAGATGCTTGGATTGGTGTCATCAATGGTGTTGCGTTGCGACGATTGTATTCGTTACCATGTAGAACAGTGCCATAAATTGGGTGTAAGCAAAGAAGAGTTGTTCGAAATTTTTAGTGTTGCTAACGTGGTGGGGGGTACAATTGTAATTCCACATTTGCGTAGAGCCGTTGAGTTTTGGGATGAGCTCGAAGCCGAGGCTTCCGGAAAATGATTTTTAAAGCATGACAAATAACATATTTCATCACCTTACAAAGGTCTTATATTTGTCTGATGAAATTTGATATTTAAACTTTAATTACACCAGAAAATAAACCAACAATGAAGCCTATACTGAAACTCAAGAATACAAGCTTTGTAGTGAAAAGACGCTACGAAGCTTTTATTTTTTTAATTATATTTTTCGTGTTTTTCGGTTTTCTCGGACATAAAATGGGTACAGCCAACTTGCTTAATACCATTATGAATACTGCCTGGGACCTGCTCATGAATACTGTGTTTTTTATCATGGGAATTACTGTGCTAAGTGGCGCGCTGGGCAGGTTAATGATTGAATTTGGGGTAGTACGCTTACTTGAGTTTATCTTGCGCCCTTTTATGCGTCCGATATTTAATTTGCCCGGAGTTTCGGCTTTGGCCGGATTGATGACTTTCTTTTCTGATAATCCGGCGATTATAAGCCTGGCAAATGATAAAAATTTTAAGAAATATTTTTATGAATACGAGCTGGTTTCGTTGGCCAATTTTGGGACAGCATTCGGAATGGGTCTGATTGTGCTGACATTTATGGCTGGTTTGGGTTATTTTGGTCCGGCACTGGTTGGTTTATTTGGTGCACTGATAGGAGCAATAATCAGTACACGATTAATGCAGCGTTTAATTTGCAATAAAATAGAATGTAAAACCACTGAAGAAAAACATGGCGAAGATGATAAGATCAGGTTTCGAAGCGAGGGTAGTACCTTTTTAAGATTTCTGAATGCATTGCTCGATGGCGGAAAATCTGGTGTCGATTTAGGATTGGCCATTATTCCCGGCGTACTAATTATTAGTACCATGGTAATGATTGTGACCTTTGGCCCGAAAGATGCTGCAATCGGTTATCAGGGCCTTGCATACGAGGGCGTACCAATCTTGCCTAAACTGGCAGGTTATATCAATGGTGTGTTTGAATTTCTTTTCGGTTTTAAAAGCCCCGAATTAATTGCTTTTCCCATAACCGCACTTGGTGCAGTTGGTGCAGCATTATCACTTGTAAAGGCTTTTGTGGCTGAGGGATTAATTACCGGTAATGTAATTGCTGTGTTTACTGCAATGGGTATGACCTGGAGTGGTTATTTGAGCACCCACACAGCCATGCTCGATACACTTGGTCACAGACCGCTTACATCTAAAGCCCTTTTGGCGCACACGGTTGGAGGTATTGTTGCAGGTGTGGTGGCCAATTATGCATTTAAACTCATTGCTTTTTGGGGATTTCTATAGCCAGCATGTGAATGTGATATAAGCAAAGCGATTTACTATGTGAATTGCACAACTTTTTGCCCCAGATAGTTTCTTTGTTAAGTTTTTGTAAATCAAGCTTCTCTGTGGGGTGTGTGGCAAAGTAGCTTCTGAGTAGAGGAGCGTTCAGCTTATGCGGAATAAGGCAGTTCCAGGAGGAAAGTAGAGCCTTTTCCAAATTCAGATTCCACCCGGATTCTTCCACCCAGCATCTCTGTGAGATTTTTACTGATAGCCAGTCCTAAACCTGCGCCCCGGTATAGTTTTTTTGTGCGTTCTTCAACTTTGCCAAACCGCTGAAATATAAATTGTTTTTGCTCTTTTGTCATACCAATGCCTGTGTCTTTAACATAAACCACCAGGTGGTTCTCTTCATCGGCCATGCGGTAACCAACTTCTATGTGGCCCTCTTCGGTAAACTTTATGGCATTGTCAAGCAGATTCGATATAATTTGCTGAAGCCTGAAAGAGTCTGTCTTTAATAGTGGGTTATCCAGGTTTGGATCTGTCTTTTTTTCTATTTCAATATGTGCTTTACCAATCTGTTTTTTCTTATTGTTGAAAACCTTTATCGTATTGTCTATTATTTCATTAATGCGGATTTCTTTTAACTGCACTTTAAGCTCGCCGGCCTCGATTTTCGCAATATCGATAATGTCGTCAATCAAATGCAGCAACAGGTTACTGTTTTCCTCGATTAGTTTTCTGTAAGCTTGTGCTTCTTCTGCTGTGGGCGATGTGTAGTTAAGCAACTCTGTAAAACCCACAATAGCATTCATTGGTGTTCTGATTTCATGCGACATGTTGGCCAGGAATGCAGACTTCAGTCTGTCGCTCTCTTCGGCCTTCTCTTTAGCATTGCGCAGATCTTTTGTCCGTTCCTGGACTATTTCCTCCAAATGTTTCCGGTGATTTTCGAGCATGTTTTTCTGCTTGGTAATTTCTTTGTTTTGCTCAAAAATGGTGACATTTTTACGTTTTAGTTTCTTGCGTGTAACCAATAAGAAAATAATGAACCCAATAGCAATAAGAAAAGCTATTATGGTAAAAATTTGCTGACTCCGTATCTGTTTGAGCTTAATTTGCTTAAGCATATTGTCGTTTTCGAGGTTCTCAATTTCCAGACGCTGATTCTCAAGCTGGTATTTTTTCTCGATAGATTCTATTTCACGCATCTTTTCTATACTGAAAAGGCTGTCCTTTAACTCAATAAATTTTTTGTAATAATGGAGGGCCTTCGTGGGCTTTTGTTGTCCTTCATAGGCTGTTGCCAGTTGGTTGTAGGCATTTTTAGCCTGCCCAATTATTTCAGCTTCCAACGCAATGTTCAGTCCCCGTGCGGCTAACTCTGCGGCTTTTTCGTATTCTGTTTGCTTGTTGTATGTTGCTGCAATTTCAATAAGTGTTCTGGCAATGTTGAGCTTTGATCCAAGGTCTTCATAAATATTGAGAGCTCTTACAAAATACTGTGATGCTAACTTATACTGGTTCAGATTCATGTAAGCCAGTCCAATGCTCGATTGACAATGGGCAATGCCCTGGCGGTCGTTGTAATTTTTGTAAATCTCCATAGCCTGTTGCAACATAATAATGGCTGAATCATATTGGGCTTTTTCTAGCTGGATTAGTCCCATGTTATTAAGGCACCCGCCTATACCCAAACTGTCGTTGTATTGTTTCCTTGTAATCAGCGATTTTTGATAGTATTCCATTGCAAGGTCAAGGTCCTCCAGCGCAAAATACAGGTTTCCGATATTGTTATAGGTTTTCCCCATTCCCTCTATGTCGCCAAGCATTTTGCGTTTTTCAAGCGACTTTTGGTAGTATTTCAAAGTTTTCAGGTAATTGCCTTTTATCCGGTTCACCACACCAAGATTATTATAAATTTTAGCCAGACCCAGAGTGTCTTTTTTCTTTTCAAATATTTTCATTGCCTGCTCGAAATGTTTTATTGCAGTATCGAGCTGGTTTTTAATGTAGTAAATGTTACCAATGTTTTTGTAGTTCTCAGCAAGCCTTGATGAATCTCCGGCTTTAAGTGCAATTTTGTTTGCTTGCTCACCATATTTAAGCGCCGAATCGGGGTAGGAGCGTCTCAGTATTAGTGCAAGTCGATTAAGCGCATCAATGCGTGTTTCTATAGAGGGCTCTTTTTTTAGCAATTGCTGAAGACTGTCTATGTTGTTTTGCTGTGCAAATAGAACTGTACCCGACAATATAAGAAGAAGTGAAAACAGATATTTTTTCAAAGTTGGTTGCTGCATTTAGTTGGTTCGGAATATTATTCTTATTACAGGTTCTTTTGAACCCATTCGTAATTTTCATTGTCGAAGCAAACCAGGTATACTTTCTGAATACTTGTTGTTTTTTTGATGTACTCCCTTATTGTTTTTACTGCAATAGCTGCTGCTTTGTCTTTTGGAAAACCATAAACCCCAGTGCTGATGTTGGGAAAGGCAACGGTTTTACAGTTATTTTCTTCGGCTACTTTAAGTGAGTTGTGATAACTATTGGCAAGTTCAACCGGTTCATTTTTATGACCGCCCTGCCAGACCGGTCCCGGTGTATGGATTACATATTTTGCCTTTAGCGCTCCCCCGTTTGTAATAACGGCTTCTCCGGCTGGTAATTTGCCATTTTTAGCTACAATGGTTTTGCATTCTTCAAGTATTTCAGGACCTCCTGCACGGTGAATGGCGCCATCTACGCCTCCTCCACCTTTCAATGCAGAATTTGCCGCATTCACTATTGCGTCTGTCTCTATTTGGGTTATATCGCCCTTTATGGCCTCGATTTTATTATTAACCAGTTTTGACATAAGTGCAACTTATTTAATGTGTAGTACAGTTATATCAAATTTAATGTTTTTTAATTGGAAAAGTAAATTTTTCTTACTCAGGCATTAGACGAAAATCATGCCATAAAGTAACCAGATAATGAGGCCTGCTACTATTGTAAATACGAAAAGCACTTTCATATTGCGGTTCATCCGATCTCTTTTGAGGTTTTTGCTTATACGGTGCTTCATTTCACTGCTAGCTTCAGCATTTATCGGCCGATTTAATTGAATTGTACTGCGTGTAGATTTATGTTTTTGTGAACTCAGCCTTTTAGATCGATTAATTCGCTCTTTTCTGCTTGTCCGCATGGCCCGGTTCTGCTTGTCCCGGTTAATCATATCCTGTACATGTCCGCCAAAACCCATACTTGCAAGATACTAGTTTTGATTTAAAAAATAAAATAACCTATGGCTAAACGATCACATCATAGCTGAACCGGCTAGACATTCGACTAGCACGAGGCTTCATCCGGGTGTTTTTGTCACTCAATCCAAAATCGCTGCGATTTTCCGGGAATAGCAAAACGGACAATAATGATTGGCTAAATCTGTGAATACGAGCATTTGCGGTATCCGTCTTAATCAGCATATCTATGATATTACACAACCACTTTGAAGCGTTAAAATGGTTGCGATTATTCTATCTCGGATATTTTTATTGAATTTAACCGCTTAATCCGTGTTC
>NZ_DATFKB010000168.1:0-15372 GCF_035268865.1 Salinivirga sp.
GTTAATGGCCATTGATGCATTGCTAAATTCAGGTAAGAATTGGCTTAACCGCACAAAGCCAGTTAAAATTAAAGTGGGCCGGCAAATTATTAAAACCGATGAAATGGCTGCCGAAGCAGGTTCCGGGTATTTCAGAAAATCACTGGGTAAGCCCAATCCATTTATGAATGATGTTTATGTGGCTAATCCCGGAGAGGTTCCCGTTTGGGGTGCTGTTTACCATAGTTTTACCGAAGATTTCGCCAATATTGAACCTGCGCAAGACGAAATGTCTGTAAACCGGAAAATATACAAAGTCCGGGAAACAGCAAAAGGGAGTAAACTCGAATCCATAACTACCGAAACAAATCTGAAGCCCGGAGACCGTTTGCGTATTAAAATTACGGTAAGCAGTAACCGGGAGCTCGATTACGTATGGATCAAATCACCCCATGCAGCTTGCATGGAGCCACTCGACCAGATGAGCGGTTACACGTGGGATGGTGGTTTGAGTTACTACGGCGAAAGCCACGACAATGGGCGTCTTTTCTTTATAGATCGACTAAATAATGGCACGTATGTGCTTAGTTACGATGTATTTGTAGTACGTGCCGGAAAATTTAGCGCCGGCCCGGTAGAAATACAATCGGCATATGCCCCAGAATTCGGAGCCCATACGGGAGGTTATCGTGTAATAGTGGAATAAAATACTTCAATTGCTTTATAAGATGTAAATAATCCCGGCAATCTTTTACAAGTCACCGGGGTTATTTCCTGTTTTGTGCACCACATCGACGCCCTAAAAACCCACTGCTGATTATCAGTCTATTGTGAGTTTTAAATTGATGTTTTGGGTGTCCCATCCTATTTCGCTCAATAGAATTATAATATGTTGCATAAATCCGGGCAACGGTGAGGAATAATTTCTCTTATCCTTTTCCTTGATGAAAAGGATCAAAACCTGTCCGACAATTGGCGGAAATCAAGACCAAATTACGGTTATTCGCCTATCGGCTCATGAGTGTTTCGCTTCCGATTCTATCGGAACAGGCTGTTCACTCCGCTCTTTACTCTCATGCAATCCATAATTATGATTTCAATCATTTTATGGATTAATTCGAGTAGAACATTCACCCCTGCGCTGGCCCGCCAACGGCTTTAGCCCTTACGAGTTTACGAGTAATTTGGTCTGGCCAACCCGCCTTGGGTCTTGTCGTTGATCAGCAGTCAAAAGTTGGCCAGCTAGCCGCATGAAGAAAAATGCGTTAAAAAAATCTGTTTGTTATGGCGTCAAAGTTTGCGTTGTTTGAGCTTCGATTTTTAAAAAAAAATCGAAGTGAGTTCGTAAACTTTAGCCATAACGAATAGATTTTTAGCACTTTTCTGTAAGCGGCGGGTTTTTTTTGTCTACTTTTTTTGACCTGTAGCAAAAAAAGTAGGGTTATGCCAAAATTGGGTGCCGCATTGCACAAAACACGTGCGCAAGAATTCGGAGCCCATACGGGAGGTTATCGTGTAATAGTGGAATAAAATACTTCAATTGCTTTATAAGATGTAAATAATCCCGGCAATCTTTTACAGGTCACCGGGGTTATTTGTATTACAGGCAAATTCCAGCCGTAATTGAGAAAACTTTTGCTGTGTATTCTTCCTCCCAGTATTGCCAGTAGCCGCTATAGCGGTAATCGGTACCTATTGCTGAGTTCAGAATGTTGTAATTCAACTCGATATTAATAATACGAGCCAGGGTTATACCTGCACTCAACCCAATGTAAGCACCTCCCCAAACATAAGAGTCTGCATCGCGGTCGTCGGGCCACATAATAGATTCTTCTGCATCGAAAAAGGTGTAACCTGTGTCGAATTTAAAATAAGGGATAAAGCTGGTATTTACAGGTATCCGGTATTTAAAACTTGTGTAAACAGGCCAATAGAACAGGGCCCCGCTGGCACCACTACCATAGGTCCACAGCCAGCCAATATCAGTATCTTCTGTGTTCATATGATGAAATCCGAAACCGGCGCCAATGCCAAGGTTATTTAAAAAAGGTCCCGGTAAAAAATACCAGTGCGTTTCTAAAAAGATGGGAGGAACTCCGCCTTGCATCTCATAGTCTAAACTGCCTGAAACACTTTGGGAGAGTGGATAACCGGTTTGTAACGTGAAATCAAAACGATCCTGGGAATAGGATGTAAAGATAGTCGCCATGGATATGACAATTATGACATAAATTTTTTTCATGATAAATATTTTGATGACGAGAAACCAGTGCGTTGGATCATACAAGGGTAGTTAACCCAGGTATGGTTGAGTTTCAGTGACGAAGGGTAGCAGTGGGTAGCCAATTATTTTATATGCCTTAATCTTAAGGTCTTTACAAATTTACTCTAATCCTGTATCGTTTACAAAAAAATATGTGTCAGACATCATTTAATCAGATTGCTAAATGCAGCACTTTATAGAAGTTTTTTAATTTTGTACCCACATATGAAGATAATTAATCTGTTTGAGAAGCAAAAACGTATATTTTCCTTTGAGTTTTTTCCGCCAAAAGACTACCTAACGGCGGTAAAATTTGGTATAAATGCCGGCCAGCTGATGAACCTTAATCCCTCATTTGTATCTGTAACCTATGGGGCAGGAGGCTCTTCGCATAATCATACATTCGATTTAGTCAATTTTTTTCAGAATGAGCTGGACTTTACCTGCATGGCACATTATACCGTAATTGGTGCTACTAAAGAGAAAATTAAAGCCGATATGCAAGCCCTGCAGGATATGGGTGTGAAAAATGTCATGCTTTTGCGCGGTGATCCTCCAAAAGGAAGTAAAACTTTTCCTGAAAATCCGGACGGATTCAATAATGCCTCTGACCTCATAAGTTTTGTAAAGCAAAATTTCGATTTCTGTATTGGGGCGGCAGCCTACCCCGAAAAGCATATTGAAGCTGCCAGTATGGATGAAGACCTTGATAATTTACAAAAAAAGGTCGATGCGGGAGCCGATTTTCTGATTACACAAATGTTTTTCGATAATCTTTATTATTGGGAGTTCATGGACAAGGTGCTCAAAAGAGGTCTAAAAACACACGTTATTCCGGGAATTATTCCCATTACAAGTTTTACACAAATAAAACGTTTTGCTGAGATCAGCGGAGCTAAAATTCCCGATAGAATTGCCAATGTAATGGAAGAAATTAAGATCCATCCTGAAAAAGTTTATAAAGAAGGGTTAAACATTGCAAAGCAACAAAGCGTTTTGCTTTTGGAAAAAGGAGCACCGGGTATACACGTGTTCACTTTGAACAAGTCAAGAGCTGCCATAGATTTATACAATCATATTCCGAAAGTTTACAAGTAGGATCTTACCGTTTGGTAAGTTTATTGCATGTGTAATGGATTATTTTGGCGAGATTTGATTATTTTTGTAACCTTTTATTTGTTAAATATTATAAAATTTAGATATCATGAGTAACCTTGAACCTATTAACGCCGATCTTAAATATAAAGTAAAAGATATTGGATTAGCGGCAGAGGGACGTATGCAAATTGAGCTTGCCGAGCACGAAATGCCGGGTATGATGGAGCTTAGAGAGAAGTTTGGTAATGATAAACCTTTGAAAGGTGCCCGTATTATGGGTTCATTACACATGACAGTGCAAACTGCTGTTTTGATTGAAACACTTACAGCACTTGGTGCAGATGTGCGCTGGGCAAGTTGTAACATTTACAGCACACAGGATGAGGCTGCTGCAGCTATTGCACAAACAGGTGTGCCTGTATTTGCATGGAAAGGGGAAACACTTGATGAGTACTGGTGGTGCACAGCACAAGCACTGAATTTCCCCGGAGGTAAAGGACCTAACCTTGTGGTAGACGATGGTGGCGATGCTTCTTTGATGATTATGAAAGGTGCTGATGCCGAAAAAGACCCATCAACGCTAGATTATACACCGGAGGCAGGCGATGAAGTTGCCTTAGTGAATCGCTTAAAAGCAATGGTAGCTGAAAATAAATCTTTCTTTACTGAAATGCTGAAAGACTTTAAAGGTGCTTCAGAAGAGACGACAACAGGTGTACATCGTCTGTATCAGCGTGAGAACGAAGGTACACTCATGTTCCCTGCTATCAATGTAAATGATTCAGTAACCAAGTCGAAATTCGATAACACTTACGGCAATCGTGAATCATTAATTGATGGTATCAAGCGTGCTACCGATGTTATGATTGCCGGTAAAACTTCTGTAGTTTGTGGTTTTGGCGGTGTTGGTAAAGGTTGCGCAGAGGGCTTAGCTGCTTATGGATCGAAAATTTCAGTAACTGAAGTTGACCCGATTTGTGCATTACAGGCAGCAATGGAAGGTTACGAAGTGAAACCCGTTGAGGATATGCTTCCAACAGCCGATATTTATGTTACAGCAACAGGAAACAAAGCAGTAATTACCGTAGAGCACATGGAAAACATGAAAGATAAAGCCATTGTGTGTAATATCGGTCACTTCGATAACGAAATTGAAGTAGAAAAACTTGAGGCACGTAAAGACGTGAAAAAACGTAATATTAAACCTCAGGTAGATGAATATATTTTCCCCGACGGACACTCAATTATTCTGCTTGCCGGCGGTCGTTTAGTGAACCTTGGTTGTGCAACGGGTCACAGCTCATTTGTAATGAGTAACTCTTTTGCAAACCAGGTGATGGCCCAGATTGAACTGTGGCAAAAAGATCACGAGAATAAAGTGTATCGTCTGCCGAAGAAACTCGATGAGGAAGTTGCCAAAGCACACCTGAAACACCTGGGTGTAAAATTAACAGAACTAAAAGACGATCAGGCAGATTACATAGGAGTGCCACAAGACGGACCTTACAAACCTGATCATTATCGATATTAAAAAATACAGGGCTCGTGCAAATTATAATGCATGAGCCTTTTATCATTAACAGAAATTATTTGAAGTTATGCCTTATTTATTTACATCTGAGTCCGTGTCAGAAGGACACCCCGACAAAGTGGCCGATCAGATATCTGATGCCATTCTGGATGAGATTTTAAAACAAGACCCCAATTCAAAATGTGCATGTGAGACATTTGTAACCACAGGTTTAGTGATGGTTGGGGGAGAAGTGAAAACTGAAGCTTATGTGGATGTACAGGAAATAGCAAGAGATGTGGTACGCCGCATTGGTTATACAAAACCTGATTACCGGTTCGATGCTGATTCTTGTGGAGTTATTTCTTCTATTCATGAACAATCACCAGATATTAATCAGGGTGTTGATCGCGATAAAGAAGAGGAGCAGGGTGCCGGAGACCAGGGAATGATGTTTGGCTTTGCTACAAACGAAACAGAGCAATACATGCCTTTACCGGTCGATATTGCCCACCGTTTGGTAGAAGAGTTGGCCGATATTCGCCGGCATTGTGGCAAAATGCCTTATCTGCGCCCCGATTCAAAATCGCAGGTAACCTTTAAATACGACGATGATGGTAAACCGCTGGGCATAGATACAATTGTGGTTTCTACACAGCACGACGAGTTTGTAATAGCCGACGCCAATACACCAGAGGCTCAGAAAAGAGCAGATAATCAAATGCTTTCGCGCATTGAAACAGATATTCGCAATATTCTGATTCCGCAGGTTGCCAAAACATATTCACCTGAAATTCAAAAGTATTTTGAAACAGATTTCCGTTTGTTGGTTAACCCAACAGGTAAATTTGTAATTGGTGGCCCACATGGCGATACCGGTCTAACCGGACGTAAAATTATAGTTGATACATACGGTGGCCGGGGTGCACACGGAGGTGGCGCATTTTCAGGTAAAGATGCCTCGAAAGTAGACCGTTCTGCAGCTTATGCAGCCCGTCATATTGCCAAAAACATTGTAGCTGCAGGCGTGGCAGAAGAAGCACTTGTGCAATTGGCCTATGCAATTGGCGTAGCCGAACCGGTGGGTGTTTATGTCGATCTGAAACGATCAAAAGTTGATATGAATAATGCTGAAGCTGCCGAAAAAATTAAAGCAATATTTGACTTGCGGCCTCATGCTATTATTAAGCGTTTTGGACTGAAGCATCCAATTTTTGAAGAGACAGCTGCCTACGGACACATGGGTAGAACACCCGGGAAAAAAGTTGTACGTATCAATGGTCATAAAGAAGAGATTGAAACATTTACCTGGGAGAAGCTTGACTATGTAGATGAAATTAAAAAGGCTTTTAATTTGTAAATCAAAAACCTTCGATAAATAAGAGCTCAGCCATACAGGTTGAGCTTTTTTTGTGCTATATTACGACTTCACCATTGCAATTAGCTTTTCACCCTCTATTGGTTCCCAATCCAAATCTTCTGTAAAAACTTTTAGTCTGTGTTCTTTATCAATTATGAAAAGTGGTGCAATATTGCCTTTATATTCCAAAATCAGATCATCGTAATCTGTTTTGTCTGACACCTCAAGTGTTTTGAGTTTAAATTTTTTCTTCGAAAATTCAGCTATTGTTTGGTAATAAAAGTCATTACTAAAAGCAAATCGGCCGCGAAGATGTTTTGGGGTGTGTGCATTGTATCCTTTTCCTTCGTTTAAGTTGGGTTGCAGTTGAAATAAGTGCTCAGAATCAAAGGTTTCGCTAAAATGCAATGCCGCCAGGGAGTTTACTTCATCGTTGGGTGTAAGTGCAATAAGTTTACCAATGCCATCAAGCTCTATCTCATCGGCAATTGCCTCCGAGAGTACATTCCCGTGGTAAGCACTTAAGCCCAGCTTTTGGGCTCTTTGTACGTTTAGCGGCGATGTGTCAATTAAAGCGACATTAAAGCCTTGCTCTTTAATAGTCGCAGCCAGTTCCCGCACCCATTTAAATGCTCCGATGAACAATATGCCCTGTGGGTCAGTTTGTGCTACTTTAAGTTTTTTTGCTACCCAGGTGGCCGTTAGTCCATAAATGGTCACGGTAGAAACAATTACTATAAATGTAATGGGCACGATACGTTCAGTTTGCTGAAATCCGTTTTCGGCTAACTTAAAGGCAAATACAGACGCTACAGCAGCTGCAACAATACCTCGTGGGGCCATCCACGAAAGAAAAAGCTTTTCGCGCAGGTTTAAGCCAGAACCTATAGCTGATAAAAACACCGATAAAGGTCGTATGATTAATATCAGGGCTGTCACAAATAGAATTGTATGCCAGTTGAGCGTGGTGAAACTCTCCAAATCAAGCCTGGCTGCAAGCAAAATAAATAAACTGCTTATGATAAGTACAACGAGATTCTCCTTAAACTCAACAATGTTTTTTATGGTGACAATTTTCTGATTATCAAGTACAATTCCCATAACGGTAGCAGCAAATAAACCTGATTCCTCCTGAAACTGATTCGATAAAATAAAGGCTGCTATCACAAGCATAAAAGTCACTGTCTCCTGTAAGAAGTCGGGTATCCAATAACGTTTAAGCAGGTAAACCAGCAGCAGTGCCAGACCAATACCTATTCCACCTCCAAAAATTATAGTCTTGAAAATGCCCAGGGCAATTAACGATGAAGCCTGTTCGAGTTTTTCTACCAATAATGCTTCGAATACCAAAACAGCAAGCAGTGCACCTACAGGATCGATTATAATGCCTTCCCATTTGAGCACTTTCCCCACATTTCCCTTCGGTCTGATATGTGCCAGAAGCGGGTTTATTACCGTGGGGCCTGTTACAACCAAAACGGCACCAAGCAGAATAGAGATCCGTAAATTTAATTCAAGAATATAAAAGGCCGCAAGGCTTGTAAGTATCCATGTAATGAAAACGCCAAGTGAAATGAGCTTTAAAACTGTACCGCCTACAGATTTTAATTCTTTTACCCTTAATGACAAACCTCCCTCAAAAAGTATAACTGCAACCGACATGGTCACTACAGGTAAAAGCGATTGACCCATTACTGCATCAGGATCCAGGATACCGAAAACAGGTCCGGCAAGAAACCCAAAGAGCAAAAGTAGCAAAATCGACGGCAATCTGAGTCGCCATGCGACCCACTGAGCACTGATACCTAATATTACAATTGTTGCTAACCCTGTAATTATTTCCTCTGACATGCTATTCTTTTGACTTTTCGCTAAATTAACAAATCGCCGGCAAATGAGTTTCAGAAATAGCGTACTTTATTTGCATTAAATAAAAGTTGTGCCCTTCTAAGTCGACTTGCTTTAAGAAAATGATTGAGTTGAAAAAAAAGTAAATGAAGAATAGGTCACGGATTATACAGATTGGCTGGAAATTGCCTAGCGATGCGTTACCACGCCAAGGTCTAAGCCAGGGTAAGAATTAAGAGCGGTAATGGTTCAGCGAGGAAATAAATCCATACAGGCCAAAGTTCCTGGCTAAATTCCCAAACAGTAACGGTAACCTGTTACAGCCATAAATGATGTTGTAATGAATGTACTAAATTAAAACATGCTCCGTGTTTTTCATCGACATTTAAAATGTCCGGGTATTATGAACAGGAAAAAATAAATACTTTCGGAATTTAGGTGGTTTTACAACAAAATCCGTGTTTTATTTTTTGGTTTAAGCTTAAACGAGGCCTTTTTCTCGGTTTAACTTTACTCCACAACTTTATGAAGTGTATACTTTATTTCTTTATATTTAAAAAGACTATTACAAAAGAAAAAAGCCATCCAACAAATGAATGGCTTCAGAACATTTACAAAATACCTTTTTTTTAAGATGCATTGTAAATGCGAGGGGTATACTGTTTAAATGTATGGGGATGAAAGTTTACTGTCGCTGTTGTGTATTAGAATTTGATGCTGCAAATATCAATAAAAATAATTAATTTTGCTGTATGTTTGATTGATTTTAGTAAATTAATCTATTTTATTGGATAAAATTGATAATTTTGTCTTAATGTCTTAGTGTACATATGCTTGTTTTAGAGAAAGTGTCTATAAAAACCTGAAAAATATGAAATTAGATGCCACAGATCGTAAAATTCTGGCCATTTTACAGGAAAATGCGCGTATAACTACAAAGGAGCTGGCCTCACAACTTCATCTGTCTAATACACCTGTTTATGAGCGTGTAAAAAAACTGGAGAAAGCCGGCATTATTGAAAAATATACAGCTAAACTTAATGCCTCAAAAGTAGGCCGGAGCATGACCAGTTTTATTATGGTTTCGCTTCAGAGTCATACCAAACGGGTTGTGGAGGAATTTCAGAAGGAGGCAATGTCTTTGCCCGAAGTGATGGAGTTTTATTACATTTCGGGTAACTACGATGCTTTGCTTAAAGTTATGGTTGCAGATATGAGTGAGTTCAAGGTGTTTTTAGAAGAGAAGCTGGCCAGCGTTGAGCATATCACACAGTTTCACAGTATATTTGTAATTTCGGGCGATAAAAAAGATGGTTTTGAAGTAATGGAAAAATAGTTTTGTATTGCTATTTTTGCACCAGAAATAGATGCAATATGAATGAGTTATTCTGGCTGGCCATGCTGCTGGCCAATTTTTTATTGATTTTACTGGCATACCGCATATTTGGTAAAATGGGTTTGTTTATTTGGGTCCCCATAGCGGCTATTATTGCAAATATTCAGGTTATACAGGGTGTGGAGCTATTTGGCTTCGCAGCTACACTGGGGAATATTGTATATGCCTCTTCATTTTTGGTAACGGATATTCTTTCGGAAAATTATGGTAAAAAAGAAGCCAACAAAGCCATTTGGATTGGTTTTTTTAGTCTTGTAGCCATGACCTTATTAATGAACCTTGCTTTGCTTTTTGAGCCCTTGCAAGATGATTTCTCCCGCTCAGTGCATGAGAGTACGGCCAATATATTTAGCTTTATGCCACGTATTGTATTAGCCAGCTTTTTAGCCTACCTCGTTTCTCAAAAGCATGACATTTGGGCCTACCATCTTTGGAAAAAGCGATTTAAAGGTCGCAAAAATATTTGGCTGCGTAATAACTTAAGCACAATGGTATCGCAGCTTATAGACAGTGTTATTTTTACCCTGATTGCCTTTCTTGGTGTCTATGAAACAAATGTACTGATCGAAATTGTGCTGACCACGTACGTTCTGAAATGGATTGTTGCCGCTGCTGATACGCCATTTGTATACATTGCTAACAGGATGCAGCATAAAAATGTGGTTAAATAAGGTAGTTTAGCTTCATTTTAGTCTGGTTTTGAGATAAATGGCTTTGTTGATTTATTAAAATGATTCTAAATAGCGTTTGGTTTTCCTTTTAAAGTGCTAATTGTTAGTGTAATATAAGTGGTATTTTCTTGGTAGGGTAAAAGATTAATTATAATCTATTCATAATTAGTTTTTTATTCTTAACTTGCTATCAGCTATGAGATTTATCCCGCTTATTAAGTAATGATATCTCTCTTTTTATTTGATCATTAAACTACTACTCTTATGAACTACAAGTTATTATTAATGATTGTAGGATTTGTGTTTAGTATGCAACTTAGTGCAGATAACCTGACACAGACCCTCAATTTTACACAACCCCAATTCAAAGCAAAAAATAATTACACGGAAATCATTTACCCCAATTGTCATAATTTTGGACCTGAAGGTGCTCCGAATATGCCGCACTTTGCTGCCGAGATTTTACTTCCTCCGGGGCATGAGCTTTTAAGTGTAGAAATTGAATCTGTTGAGTATTATTCAGGCTCAAAAAATCTGAAAGTTGCACCTGCAGGCAGGCAGTTCCCACTTTCTCAAAAACCTGAAAAGCCCTATGTGATAAAAGCAAACCCCGAAATTTACAATCAAAAAGGCGTTTATCCCGGGCAACCAGTCGCAAATATAACTACCCAGTTCATCGCTGGGCATGCAATTGGAGGATTTACATTTTGTCCGGTTGAATATTCTCCAACTCAAAATATGGCGAAATTTGTTAAATCTGTAACATTAAAAATTATTACAGAGCCAACAGATGCAGCTCAAAAAAGTCTGGATTTCTTAAAAGATCGTACCACAGCCAGACAACGAATTGTTAATCGCGTTTTAAATCCTTCATCAATTAATCAATATACCTACAATAAATCACAACGCACATCAGATGTTGATATTCTGCTTATAACTAACGAAACTCTTTTACCGGGTTTTGAAGATTATATTACTTACAAAACCAATACTGGTTTTATTGTAGAAACTCAAATGGTCGATGATATTTATACAGCCTATTCAGGAACCGACAACCCTGAGAAAATACGTAACTGTATTATTGATTATTACCAAAATTATAACCTGAAGTATGTTATACTTGGCGGCGATGCCGATGGAAGTGGAGACGACAATATTGTCCCCACACGCGGAATGGTCGGTAATGCCTACGGAATGGCAGATGATTTCATCCCTGCCGACATTTACTATTCTGGTTTGGACGGTACCTGGGATTCCGATGGTGATGGCATTTATGGAGAAACAGATGAGGAAGATTTATTAGCCGAAGTACATGTAGGCCGTATTGCTGCAGATGAAGTGGTTGAACTTGAAAAGTTTATGAATAAAATCATAATGTACCAGGATCAACCTGTTGTAGAAGACCTTGAAAAGGCTCTGATGCTTGGGGAGTTGTTATGGGACGATCCGACTTACGGAGGAGATTATAAAGATGAAGTTGCCGATGGTGCTTCAACCCATGGTTATACCTCTACCGGATTTTCAGATAATTTCCAGATTAATCGTTTGTATCAGCGAGACGAAAGTTGGAGCCATCAAGATGTGTACGATGAGTTTAGCACCAATGGACTTAATCTGTTGAATCACCTCGGGCATTGCAATGTAACTTATCATATGACCATGGATAACAGTGATATTACAACCTCAAATTTTCAAAATGATGGCATTACGCGGGGGTTTGTAATTGACTATTCACAGGGATGTTATTGTGGATCTTTCGATAACCGAAGTTCTGAAGGAAGTTATGGCACTGAAGATTGTTTTGCAGAAGAGTTTACCAACTTTGAAAATGGAGCAGTGGCCTGTATTATGAATTCGCGTTATGGTTGGGGGCAGCACTCCAGCACCGATGGTGCTTCGCAGTACTACGACCGCCAATTTTTTGATGCGATATTTGGTGAGGATATCTCCATTATTGGCGAAGCTAACAGCGATTCGAAAAGCGATAATATTGCCCTCATAAACAGTCATCAAGGTGCCATGCGCTGGTGTGCTTATGAACTTACGCTTTTTGGTGATCCATCCATGGATATCTGGACTGCTCAGCCTACTGATATGGTGGTTAATTACAATGCAGCCATAAACATTGGGAGTAGCCAGTTTAGTATTCAAACAGATGCACCGTTTGCCAGAATTGCGCTGATTCAAAACAATGCACTTATCGGACGCGCAGTAGCTGATGAAAATGGTGATGCCATTGTACAGCTTTTTAATTCTTTGACCTCACCAGAGCAAATCACTATTTCAGTAATTGCCCATAATAAGAACCGCCATCAGAGCTCAGTAGTTGTGCTCACAGATGCGCCTTACGTGGGGCTCGACAGCTACACCTTAGATGATACGCCAAATTATGGCAGTGTTTTGGCCATGAATGTAAAAATGAAAAATTTTGCAGAAGCTGGCAGCGGATACGATGCCAATGGTGTAATGGTAAAGCTTCGCACTGAAGATAATTATATTACCATCACTGATTCTGTATATGATCTTGGCAATTTAAATGCCGGCGATTCCATATCGCTCGATGCTGCATTTGCATTTGAAATAGCAGATAGTGTGGAAGATCAGCATACAGTTAATTTCGAAATATTTGCCACTGGAACCGACAAAGAAACATATGACTGGAGATCATACGCAAACCTTAAAATTAATGCTCCTCAACTTAGTATTGGAGATTTAACCATTGACGATTCTGCTAATGGCAATAACGATGGTATTCTGGATCCCGGTGAAACTGCCCTTTTGAAAGTTGAAACTATAAATGCAGGTCATGCCGGTGTAAATGATGTGAATGCTGAGTTTAGTTTTATTGATGGAGCAGAATATTTAACATTCACAGATGCTTCATTTTTAATCGGAGCAATTTCTTCGGGTGATACTGCTTTAGCAACCTTTGAAGTTACTGCTGAACAAAACACACCACTTGGAACATCCGTAAATCTGGAATATTATGTTTCAGGCGCTCAAAATGATCAATATAACACAGTTGAAAACAAAGAAGTTATCATCGGTTTTGTCCCTGAATATTGTGAGTCAGGTGCAACTAACGACGGAGATAGTGAGATTGATGAGGTAGCCTTTGGCGATGTAGTAAATAACACAGCCGGAGAGTGCTCTACATATGTTGACTATACGGAAGATGAATCGCTTACTGATGAGTTTATGATTGGCCAGACATTTGACATAAGTGTTACAGTGGGTACGTGTGGCGGCGATTACAGTAAGTCGGCCAAAGTTTTTATTGACTGGAACTACGACGGGGATTTTGATGATGAAGGAGAAATGGTTTTCGCAACTCCGATTACAGAAGTTACTGCAACTTATACCGAGACTATATCTGTACCTTCCAATACTATTCAGGGACAGAAATTTATGCGTGTGGTTGCAAAAGAAGGTTCAGGTGATATTGATCCATGTGGTACATTTTCCTGGGGTGAAACAGAAGATTATAAAATATATCTTTTACCGCCGGCACCGCCTGTTGCCGATTTTGAAGCTACCCCTGTTGAAACCACACAGGGTGATGTCGTGGAGTTTACAGATTTAACCCAGAACGCCCCAAATCAGTGGAATTGGGTCATTACGCCTGGAGACGAAGGGGTTGACTATGAATTTGTAAATGGAACTACTACTGCCAACAAGAATCCTCACGTGCAATTTCATACTGTGGGCACCTATAGCGTTGAATTGATGGCTTCTAATTCTGAAGGAAGTGACACTGAGCTAAAGACTGATTATATAGTAATAAATGAAATTACCCAGGTGCCACAAGCAGATTTTTCAATTGACAACACTGTGGTGGAACCAGCTGGTGTGCTCCAGCTTACCGACCTTTCGACTAATACACCAACAGCCTGGAGCTGGGCTATTTATCCGGGCACTGCTGGAAGTGAATATGAATTTGTAGAAGGTACGACATCGAGCTCCATGAATCCACAGGTACAGTTCAATGCACCCGGATTTTATAGCATAGAGCTTGTGGCATCAAATATTATTGGAGATTCTGAGCCTTATATGGTGACTGATGCACTGGAAGTGTTGAGTGTTTTTGTGATGGGCGATGGCACAATTACAGCATGCTCAGGTGTATTCTATGATGACGGGGGAGCAGAGAATAATTATTCTGATGATGCCAACTATACCATGACATTCCTCCCGGCAGAAAGTGGTAAAATGTTGCAATTTAACTTCACTGAGTTTTCCGTAGAAGATATGAGTGGAGGCGGCTGCTATGATGAACTTACTGTTTATGATGGCGAAGATACCAATGCACCACTCATAGGAACTTATTGTGACAATAATCCGGCAGAAAATATTACTGCCTCAAATACTGCAGGAGCACTAACTTTTGTATTTGAATCTGATGGATATGTTAACCAATCCGGATGGATTGCACAGTTCTCCTGCATAGGTGAATCATATAATGTAACTTTTACTGTTACAGACAGTGCAGGTCCCATTCAGGGAGCTGAGATTTTTGTGGCAGATAATACACTGATCACCGATGTTTCTGGCGAGGCATCAATTTCATTGTCTGATGGTACTTATGATTTTGTTGTAACCCTGGAGGATATGTCTTCTTTTGAAGACTCGTTCACAGTTGCAGGAGAAGATTTAGCTATCGATATTGTGGCTCCTTTCCAATTAACTTACATGGTGACTTTTCATGTAACAGTCGATGGCGTTCCAATGGAAGGTGCTACCGTAACATGCCCGGCGGGAACTATGAGTACAAATCAAAATGGCAATGCAGCAGCACAAATGGCAGTGGGTACGCATAATTATACGGTTAGCCTTCAAAATTACGCAGACATAGAAGGTACTGTTGATGTTGAAAATGGGCCAATGACTGTTAATGTTGACATGCTTGGTTTGCATGATCTTTTAGATGAAAATATTAAAATTTATCCTAATCCTAATAAAGGCGTTTTTCTTATAAAATTTGATGGCACTTATGCTTTACAGGTGATGAATGCCATTGGAAAAGTTGTATATTCAGAACAAGTAACCAATGAGGCAAGGATTGATTTAAAAGATGCAAAGAGCGGATTATATTTCATCCGCATACAGAACGAAGAGTTCATTAAAGTGAAACGGTTAATAATTAGCAAATAGTAGACTTATTAGTGAATTGGAAAAGTGGGGACCCATGGGGGTTCCCCTTTTTTTGCTTAAAATTAGTTACCTCTCAGACTTTTTCTAAAATCTGGA
>NZ_DATFKB010000169.1:0-15375 GCF_035268865.1 Salinivirga sp.
TGATGTAAATAGTGGTTGGTATGTTGACACAAATGATGTCTCAAGCCAGTTTAATACTGATTAGAATACCTACGAAATAAAGGCTAAAAACATTGACCTAATTTGTTCAGATAAGGCTCCAATAGCAAGGCTGAAACCCAATTACAGTATTGAAGTTCAATTGAATCATTTGGTAATGAATGGTAGTGCAGGTTTAGTCTTTAATGGTATAGAAAACGGTGATCTATCCGATTCTTATCTATTTCAGCTTAAACCCTATGCAGGGCGATACCGGGTTATCAGAAAAAATGAGCATTCGGGTGATGAGTGGACGCACTTAACAGAGTAGTACCTTTGCTATCCACATTTATATGAACCCATTACCATAAGTCTGAGCCAAAATCAGAGCATTGCCACTTTTTATTTAAATGGCGATATTATTGAAGAAATTTCAGGCCTGCCAACACACCCGGAAGGTGTCAATGTGAGAATTTTCGTTTCCAGCTTCGAAACCGGCACAGACACGCTTGCTACTCCCATTATTTGTGAATTCGATGATTTTGAGGTTTCCGGTAAATAGTTTTTGAATAATTAAAATGCACCCTAAATACATAAAGAAATATTGACCAGACAAGCAAAAAGATTTAAAAACTCCTTACGGGTATCTATTTGCAAAAATCTATTCTTAATCTTTCAAATGCGATTGCATTCCATCAGAATATTTTACTTCAAATGGTTCATCTTCGCCACTTAGTATAAAATAAGCCTCTAGTTCAGGATCTTGCTCCACAATATCCATGGAGGCATGATATCCAAGCACCATAAACGCGGTGGCGTAGGCATCTGCTGTCATACAATCGGGAGCCAGTACAGAAGCACTAAGTAACCTGTGCTGTACCGGATATCCGGTTTTCGGATTGATTGTATGTGCATATTTTTGGCCATTTTTCTCATAAAACTGTCGGTAATTACCCGAAGTTGCAAGCGCCCCTTTATTGATATGGAGTATACGCTGTATTTTGCGATCCATAAGTGCCTGATCTTCTGTGGGCTCATCTATACCTATTCTCCAGGCTAGTCCGTTGGGATTTTGGCCTTTCACGCGAATTTCGCCACCGATCTCAACCATATAGTTTTTTATGCCTTTTTTCTCAAGTTTTTCGGCTGCCTGATCTACAGAGTAACCCTTGGCAATGGCACTGGCATCTAATTGAATGGCTGCTGTGTCTTTATTCAGATTGCCATTGATTAAATGTACCTTTTCGTAACCAACGTACTCCAAAATGGTTGCAATCGAAACAGAATCGGTTCGCTGTGGTTCGGTATAACCAAATCCCCAGGCATTTACCAATGGAGCAACAGTTATGTCAAAAGCGCCATGTGTTTCATTTGCAATTTCTTCAGCTTTTCGGTATACATTCAGAAAATGGTCGTCTAACACTACAGAACTATCGTTCTGATTAATGCGACTGATTACTGAAACAGGATCATATGTAGACAAAGATTTATCAATGCGTTGCATCGTACTACGTAGTTGATCGTTGTAATCTACTCCGTTTGGCGATTCATAAACGACGTGATAAAATGTACCGTGGGCCTGTCCCTGGTTCTTAATATATTTACTTTTATCCTGATTACAAGATGTTGTAACCAAAAATACAACTAAAATGAGTGTTAAATATTTCATGATGTATGTAATTTTATATCTGATTTTCAGCATATAATTAAAACTAGTATTTCTATGATTTCACAAATCCAGAATATCATCAGATACTTTTGCTTTTATAAGATCATAATGCTGTATAGCAAAGCGCATTAAATTATTTGCTCCGTTAATATCAAGTTTACGTGAAATATTGTACCTGTGGTTTTCGATGGTTTTATAACTGTTAAAAAGCTCATCCGCTATTTCACTGGTTGTTTTGCTATTGGCTATATGCAATAAAATTTGTTTTTCTTTGGCAGAAAGTGCACTTAGCTTCTCATGAATAACTTCAAAATTTTTTACAAGGTGCTGATTACTATTCAGGAATGCTTCCGTCTCGGGAGAAAAATATGTTGCGCCCTGCTCCACCTGCTGAAGGCAAAGCAGAATCTCTTCCAGGGCATTCTCCTTGAATAAAAAGCCTGATGGACGTAGCCTCCAGGCCTGATAAAAGCTAAAGAAGTCAGCATGGCTGGTTATATATATTATTTTCACATTTAGCTGCATCGATTTAATCCACTGCCCCACTTCTACTCCATTCTTTTTGGGCATGTCGATATCGAGTAAAATGACATCTATTGGCTCCTGCTTGAGTAAATTTATACACGCACGTCCATCGCTAACTTCGCCAACAATATTATAATTATCGGTTCCGGCCAAAGCTGCCTTTATTCCTTCCCTGATTAATGCATGGTCATCTGCTATTGCAATTTTTTTCATACCCGATATAAATCAATGTACTGCTCTTTTATAATTCGTTTCAAAAGTTATCTCAACATGTGTTCCCTTATTGGGTCTGCTTTCAATATCAATAACGCCATTCATTTTTTTAACAAATTCATAAGTCAACGGCATACCAAGACCGGTGCCTTTTTCATTCTGAGTTCCGGCTCTGACCTTTTCTGACGTTCGGTCAAAAACCTTTTTCAGCTGATCACTTGTCATGCCCATCCCATAATCGGTAATGGTAATGTAAAGCCGATCATAATCTAATGTAGCTGTTATATCTATTTGACTATCTTTTTCAGAAAATTTTATTGCATTTGACAATACATTGCGCAACACAAACTCCATCATATTGAAATCGGTGTACCAACTTATGGACTCCGGCAAATTACTCCTTACACTAATATTTTTATTTGCAGTCATTCCATCAAACAAATGAATGGTTTTTGAAATTAGCTGAATCAAATCAACTTTTTGAGGTGCATATACAAGTGCATCTCGTTCTGTCATACCCCAGTTAAGTAAATTGTTTAGCAATTCGAGCAACGATATCAGGCGATTTTCGATCTGACCAGTATGGTTTTTAAGTGCATCCTCTCCAAACTGGCCTGCATTATTTTTGAGAATAAAAATCAGGTTTTTGATATCCATTAACGGACTTTTAAGATCGTGTCCTATAATGGCAAAAAGCTTATTTTTTGTAGATAACGCCTGCATAAGGTGGTTTTCGGACTCGCTCAATTGTTGGTTTATCTGGCTAAGCTCCTCATTTTGCTCGTTAATTTTGGCATTTTGCTCAGAAAGCAATCGGTTTTTCTTAATATGGGTCACAATATGGTACAATAAAACGGCTGCCAATAAGCCAAGTAAAATTAATCCTCCGATATATAGCTTCGAACGCAACTCCTGATTTTTTAGTTTTACAGCTTTCAGTTTTCTTTCCCTGTCAAGCAATGCGATTTCCTGTTCCTTTTGCATCAGATTGTATCGGGCCTCAAAACGGGCCATTTCCTGAAGGCTATTAATTTGTTGCATACTGTCAACCAGCATCATTGAAAGTTGATAGTATTTTACAGCCTGGCTATTCATATTTTTCAGCGCATACAAATCCGCAAGTTTCTTTGCAGCATTAATCTGAATAGCAGTATTGTTGTATTCTGCTGCGTAAACCATGCTTTCTTCATAAGCTTTTTTAGCTTTAGCGGTTTTACCAAACTTTTCCAACAAGCTGGCCATATCAAAATATATAGAGGGTAAGTATTTAGATTCTTTTTGAGTTGCCAACTCCCTGGAGTTTTCATAATAGATCAACGCCTCATTAAAATTACCGTTATCTCCAGCAATTATTGCTAACCTGTGATAGGCAATGATACGGCTAGTGGCCGATTCTGTATTGCGTGCATGAGATATAGCTTTTCGAAAGAAAATTTTTGCAGAATCGGGTTGCCCCATTTCTGCACTCATATCGCCAAGCTGGTTATATAATTTAATAATCTGTTGCTGAGCATTGCTCTTTTTAAAGTAAATCAATGCCTGACTAAAATACTGATTCGCTTTGGGAAAGTTTAAAAGTGCCTTAAACATTTTACCTGTTTTGAAAAAACCCTCACCCCACTTCAGGGTATCATCCAAAGTGCGGGCAAAAAGTATCATTTTTTTATAATAGCTCAGAGCTTTTGTATAATGCTCCCTGCGTTCAAAATAAAGGCCCATTGCCTCTACAGCATTCAAATACTTTCTAAGCTGCCTTGATTTAAGCCCTTGCATAAATTTTCCAATCCCAACAGTATCGTTACCCATATTTTTTTGCAAATGGCCAAATAAACCCAGCACCTTACTTTCGAGAGAATCATTATGGAACTCGTTAAAATCAGGCAATGCCGATAAAAGTGTATCCAATGCCTTATGGGTGTCTTCAAGCTTATAAAGACTATCTGCCACACGGTATACCTTCTTCACCTCCTCCTCGACAGGACTCTGAGCTTTGGCAATTTGCGCTACAAATAGCAGTGCCCCGATAAAAGCCAGAAATAAAAACCTAGACATTTGCATGGTTAAACGGGTTTAGCCTACAAATTTATAAAAATTGAGGGTTCACCCTCACGAAAGTGCAACAATTGAACCCCTATATTAGCCGCCACAATAATTAAAAAATTAATTGACTGGTTAAAGCCGGTATTTCATTAAATGTCAGTTACTAAAATAAAACCTTATGAGATTTAAATTTACAATTACGACACTTTGCATGTTACTCTCCTTTGCATTTTTGCAGGCACAATCTTATGTGCAGATAGGTAGCGGAGACGTATCCACATCTTATCCCGTTTACGGATACTATAATTACGCATGGTACAGCTCAATTTACGAACAAGTTGACCTTGGTGGAGCAAAACAAATAACTCAAATTGCGTTTGATTGTACCAATGGCCCCAAAACCAATGCCAATCAAAAAATTTACATTAAACACACATCGAACGATATTTTTGCCAGCTCTGCTTATGAAAATCCTGAAAGCAATGGCTATACCCTGGTTTTTGATGGCGATATTACCTTTGATGGCTGGACAGTTATTACACTTGACACGCCATTTGATTACAACGGAAGCGATAACATAATTGTGCATTACGAGAACCGCGATGGGAATTATGATTATGAAAGCTTTAACTCTACAGCTTCCACAACGCATAATAATAAATCAGCCGGTAGCGACGAAACTTTCCCAACAAGTGCAGGAAACCTGAACCCATATCCTTCTTCGCTGCCCAATATTCGCTTTTATTATGCATCAAACGGGCCCGGAACACCCACCAATCCTAATCCAGCGGAGAATGCCATTTATGTTGATGCTGAAACGCTACTGGAATTTGACCTTGATGAAAACACAGCTACCTATGATGTATATTTCTCTGCAGATGAAGCAAGCGTAATCAATCAGGAAGCAGCTGCTCTAATTACTGACGATGCGGTAGCATCAGGTGCCGGAACTTATAATGCTGATCCTTCAACAGAATTACTTGACTCAAAAACCACATATTATTGGCAGGTAGTGGCAAATGATGGTACAGAGACAAGCACCTCACCCGTTTGGGCATTTGAAGTGCAGAAAATTATAAGCCAATTCCCTTATGACCAAAATTTTGAAGGCACTTCTGATGTAGTATTTCCAATTATTTATGCGCCGGATGAAAGTGACTGGAACTGGACAACAGGAACCGGCTCCTGGAATTCGCGTGGCTCTTATGCCCAAAATGGAGATTCATGCGCATATATTTCACCATCTTTCCTCGATGAAAATACAAATTACGAACTCGTAACACCAAGATTCAATTTACCAGAAAATATGCAAATTTCGTTCTGGTGGTTTAATGGTGATTCAATCCCCGGTGAAAAAATTGCCAATGTAGACTCTTGCTATTTTCAGGTGACATCTGACGGTGGAACCACCTGGACAACCCTGGCCAGGCTGGCACCTGCAGAAGCACAGGAGCAATATGTGCAGGAAGTGGCAGATCTCACCTCTTATGCAGGAAATAACACTTATCTGCGTTGGGTATATAAAATAATTGATGCTGCCAGTTATCCAAAACCAGTATTTCTTGACAATATTGAAATTAAGGCTTCATCATCAGGCGCCGAAATTACCTTAAACCCAACAACCCTTGCATTTGGAGATATTTACACAGGTGGTTACTATGAAATGCCGGTAGCCATATCTAATGGTAATGCAAACCAGGCTCTCACCATTACTAATGTGAACACACCCGATGGATATACATGTAACTATTCCGGCACAATTGCAGGAGGTACATCAGATACCGCAATTATTAGTTTCGAACCAGCTACAGCAGGTACATTTAATGGCGATGTTACTTTCAATATAGATGGTAACTTCTCAGGTGAAAACAGCGTTTCGGTAAGCGGAAACGGACTGGAGCCCCTGACAGAAATATTTGAATATTTCGATAATACGGAAGTTAACTCATTACCTGAAAACTGGAATAAAATTGACAACCCGGATAACGCATACCATTTTGCCAAAGTCGTAAGTGCACTCTCTTACGAATATAATTCAGCACCTAACGTATTGCGACTTTACAATGCTTCTGATTATACACATCCACTAATGGCAATTATGCCCGGGCTAACTGACTTTGACACTAATATTCTGGAATTTTATGCCATTAAATCGGCCCAGGACAGCCTTGACCTGTTTGTAGGTGTAATGGATAATCCAAAAGACCCAACAACCTTTTCGGCGACAGATACCATTCAGATAACTCAGGAACTTACAAAGTATAGCATATCATTCGATGCAGCAAACACAAAACCATACATTGCATTTGCACATGGACTCAATGACAGTGTTACAAGCAGTATAAGAATAGACGATGTGGTTTGGAAAAATCCGAATAATAGTGGCTTACCCAATGCTGCCGGCAATATTTATCCGATTGACAACAATACGAATGTGGACATTATGAATACCATCCCCTTCAGATGGAGCAATGAAGGTGGTGAGCCAACAGGATACCGTTTTTCAATGGGAAGCTCATCAGAAGCATTCGAAATTGTAAATAATGTTGATGCAGGCAACCTCACCCAATTTAATTTTAGTGATGAGCTGGAATATAATACAACCTATTTCTGGAAAGTTGTGCCTTACAATGAAAATGGAGATGCCGAAAATGTGGAAATCTGGTCTTTCACTACCATGCCTGACCCCACCATTAGCGCTTACCCCTGGAGTGAAAATTTCAATAACTACACAACGCACTTTTTACCCGATGGAGAACCGAGGTATCCTATGGGATGGTCACTGGAAACCAATAACACAGCATGGGATAAACTGGCCAATAATGCCACATTCCCCAATAATGCAAATAGTGATTCCATAGCAATGCACGTTATAAATTTCGATTTCTCAAACCCGTTAGACGACTGGCTTTTCACACCGCCAATGCAAATGCAGGCAGGTAATGACTATCACATTTCATTCTGGTACAAAGCCATTGATTTTGTTGGCGATGGCACCTTTGAAAAAATGGAAGTAAAAATTGGAAATGCACATACAGGAACAGCTATGACTGAAGAAATTTTCTTCGATAATAACATTACACCAGCTGATTATCGTGAATATACAACCATATTTTCACCTTCAACTTCCGGAGCCTTTTACATTGGGTTTCATGCCATGAGCGATCCGATGCAGGGAATCCTGGCAATTGACGATGTAAGCGTCGACGAAGAGGTAGGAATTACAACCAACGAAACCACTGAACCTACATTGAAGGTTTATCCTAATCCGGGTAAAGGAGTTTTCCAAATTAAAGGCCGCGGAGCATACAAGGTGGAAGTGTTAAATGCTATTGGTAAAATTGTGATCAGAAAGCAAATGCTGGATGCCACAAGCATAGACCTTACCGGCTACAGCAAGGGACTTTACATAATTAATCTAAAAACAGGAGATAACACATATTCCCGTCGCATAATACTTAACTAGTTCATATAATATTCCCCAAAAGGCCTTCATCAATGCTTATGTTAGCATTTTTGGGGGCTTTTTTTATAATTTTATACTTTTAATCAAACGTGCATTGGAACAAAAAAATGGTTCCGGTTCATCATTAAATAGCCCATAAATAGCACTACCGCTCCCACTCATGGCAGCATAAAAAGCTCCGTGTGCATAGAGGCTTTCTTTAATATTTTTTAATTCAGGATATATCGGAAAAACACTTGCTTCAAAATCATTGATAAGATTCTTTTGCCAGGTATTGGCCGGTTGAGATACTACATGCCTGACCGAGCGCTCTGATTCATGTGGTTCAATGTTACCATATGCTTCAGCCGTTGAGACATGTACTTTTGGCACAACCAAAAGCAGGTATTTGCCCGTTAAATCAACCTGCACAGGCTCAAGTTTTTCACCCCGGCCAGTGGCCAAAGCTGGCTCATTGTCAATAAAAAAAGCACAATCACTACCCAGCGTAGCCGCATTCTTTTTCATTTTCAGCGGGGATAAATCCAATTCAAACACCTCGTTTAATGCACGTATAGCAAATGCAGCATCGGCTGAACCACCTCCAAGGCCGGCTCCACTGGGAATTTTTTTATGAAGGTAAATTTTAATAGCAGGAATGTCGTATTGAGTTTTAAGCAGGCTCCAGGCTTTATAAATCAGGTTTTGCTCCATTGGTGTATCAATGAGCGTAGCTCCTGATTCAAAAAGCTCTGTTTTATTGGCCGGTAAAATTTCAAGAATATCGACCAGTGCAACAGGCAGCATAATGGTCTCCAATTCATGATAACCATCATCACGTTTATACTTTACATTTAAACCGAGATTTATTTTGGCATTGGGAAAAACAACCATTGATATTTTTTTTGCTTAACAATATTACAAATTTGTATTGATCCTGTTAATAATATTTTGTATAGTTTCTGGAAAAATTTTGAAATAAACTTAACTTTGTAAATCTAAAGCGTTGCATATAAAAGGCCAATCTGTTTAAGATTAATCCTTAAAGAATCAAGCCAATACAAACGGCAACCGATTATATATCGGTCAGGAATTGCCTACACCAAAAAAAGGGCAAACTGCAGTGCAATAGCAGCATAAAAATATATAATAAAACCAATTGCATTATGGCAAAAAAAGAATTCAAGAAAGAGAACCCTTCTAAATATGTCGATCACATAGCTGTTGATTCCGGGAAAGTGCCCCCAAACGCCTTAGAGATAGAAGAAGCCGTTCTTGGAGCTTTGCTACTTGAGAAAGATGCCATATACAGAGTTTTTGACCTATTACAACCCGAAACTTTTTATAAAGAGTCGCATCAGCATATTTACCAGGCTATAAAAGATTTGTCATCGGAAAATGAGCCCATTGATATGGTTTCTGTGATAGAACAGTTGCGAAAAAACAAAAAACTTGAAGAGGCAGGAGGCGATTATTACATTACTCAGCTCACCTATCGCATTGGTTCTATTGCTCACCTGGAGCACCACGCCAAACTAATTGCAGAAAAATTCATTCAGCGAGAGCTCATCAGAATAACAGCAGAGATACAACAAATGGCTTTCGATGAGTCCACCGATGTAGTTGAGCTGATTGACACCTCTGAAAACAAAATATACCAGGTTGCAGAGGGAAATATTAAAAAGCAAACTACTTCAATAGGTTCTGTGGTTGACGAAGCCATTGAACAAATTGAAGCTGCCTCGAAAAATAAAGATGAACTTAGCGGAATACCATCGGGATTCTCTAACCTGGATCGAATCACATCGGGTTGGCAGCCTTCAGACCTGGTTATTCTGGCGGCCCGTCCCTCAATGGGAAAAACGGCCTTTGCACTCAACATTGCCCGTAATGTGGCAGCACAATATGATACACCTATAGCTTTCTTTTCACTGGAAATGTCATCCATACAGCTGGTAAAAAGGATGATCTCTACTGAAACAGAAATCAGTCAGCAGCATATTAAAACAGGACAAATGGAAGATTGGGAATGGCAGCAATTGGAAAGCCGTTTACCAAAACTTCGCAATGCTCCACTCTATATTGATGACACACCAGGTTTGTCTATTTTTGAGTTGCGCGCCAAATGCCGTCGCCTGGTGCACGAAAAAGGCGTAAGGATGCTCATTATTGACTACCTGCAGCTTATGAATGCCGCCGGCCAATCGAGCCGCGAACAGGAGGTTAGTGTTATATCAAGATCGCTTAAAGCCATCGCCAAGGAGCTCGATGTACCTGTAATTGCACTTTCTCAGTTGAACCGTTCAGTTACAGCCCGGCAGGGAGAAAAGCGTCCAATGCTCTCTGACTTGCGTGAATCTGGAGCTATTGAACAGGATGCAGATATTGTAATGTTCATACACCGGCCCGAAGCACTTGGAATAACTGAATACGATGATGGTAGCTCGAGCATCGGTATGGCAGATATCATTATTGCCAAGCACCGTAACGGAGCTACCGATGATGTGCGCATGAGATTCGAAGGACAATATGCACGCTTTACAGATTACGATGAAGGCGGCTTGCCAGACCTCGAACCTGAGGGGACACCCGGAATCATTAAAGGTTCGAAAATGAATACAGAACCTGCAACTGCAGCCAAAGAGGAGTATAATCCGGGCGAAAATATGGGTGCCAATTACGATTTCGATGAGGGCGCTCCGTTTTAATCATTCAATGTAAACACAAAACATATATCGCCTTTCTTCGTTAGCCATTACACAGAGTGTAATAAAGAAATATCAAAAAATGCAATATTTAAAAAAATCCGCCCTCATTCTTCTTTTACTATTCATGAGCTTTCAGTGGCTGCATGCAGCTTTTATTTTAATCCCGATGGACGAAACACAAAAAAACCATCTTAAAGCTTATGGTATAACTTACTGGACGCTTCAAAATGATGTTTCCGGATGGTGGTTATTGAACTACAGAGGTGGGAGTTTTTTACTGCCCATGGCAACGGAGATTGAAGATGAATGTATGATCAGAGGTGTCTCCTATGAAGTTATTGCAGATGCAAAACGTAATGCCATTGTCAGCAAAATATCGCAGCCCGATATGAATATGGATATCGTGAAGCTAGATAAAGCACCCAATATTGCAGTTTACAGTCCGAAAGACAAACTGCCATGGGACGACGCCGTTACGCTTGCACTTACCTATGCCGAAATCCCCTACGATGTAATTTACGATCGTGAAATTCTGGATGGTGCTCTTAAGAAATACGATTGGCTGCACATGCACCATGAAGATTTTACAGGGCAATACGGAAAGTTTTACGGGGCCTATCATCACACAGCCTGGTACAGAAACCAGGTGCGCAGCGAAGAAGAAAAAGCCCGTGCTCTAGGGTTCGATAAAGTATCGAAACTTAAGCTTGCTGTGGTAACCACAATTAAATCATACGTGAACAGTGGTGGCTTTTTGTTCTCAATGTGCAGTGGCACCGACTCCTTTGATATTGCCCTGGCTGCACACAATACCGATATTTGCGCAGAGGTTTTCGATGGCGACCCACCTGCACCAAACTGCCAGGAAAAACTCGATTACAGCAATACACTGGCTTTTACCGACTTTACGATAAGCCTAAATCCCTACGAATATGAATTCTCAAACATTGACGTAACTCAAAACAGAAACGTCAACAAAGAAAAGGACTATTTTACGCTTTTTGACTTCTCGGCAAAATGGGATCCGGTACCAACTATGTTGTGTCAAAATCACACTGATATCATTAAAGGTTTCATGGGCCAGACCACGGCCTACAATAAAAAGTTCATCAAACCTGATGTGTTAATTATGGGCCAAAACAAAAGTGCCGGCGAAGCCCGGTACATACACGGTACTTATGGCAAAGGATTCTGGACATTTTATGGCGGACATGACCCGGAAGATTTCAGACATTTTGTCGGTGATCCACCAACTGACCTTCATTTACATTTACACTCCCCCGGATATCGGCTTATTCTGAATAATGTACTGTTTCCTGCAGCAAAAAAGAAAAAGCTAAAAACCTGATTAACTATTTTTTAGCAAGCAACTTGTTTTTGAATCAAAAAGCATTATTTTGTTCGTTCCATTTCAGGAGGGTATTGGTATTTTATTTGAATACATATAACACAAAATATCTATATAATTAAATATAAAATATTTTAAAATTATGAAGTCAGACATACAAATTGCAAACGAAGCTAATATTCAACCGATTACCGATATCGGATCAAAACTCGGAATTGACAGCAAAGATTTAGAGCTCTACGGAAATTATAAAGCAAAAGTACCCTTAAATTACATTGATCCTGAGAAGGTTAAAAAGAACAACCTTATACTTGTCTCAGCAATTTCCCCAACCCCTGCAGGAGAAGGAAAAACAACAATATCAATTGGGCTATCGCAGGGATTGAATCACATTGGAGCGGATTCGAGCGTTGTGCTTAGAGAGCCCTCTTTAGGCCCTGTATTTGGCATTAAAGGCGGAGCCACCGGAGGCGGAATGTCGCAGGTGCTGCCCATGGAAGATATCAACCTGCACTTTACAGGGGATTTTGCAGCCATCGAAAAAGCGCATAACCTGCTTGCCGCAATGATCGATAATGCAATACAGCACCGTACGTTAAATATCGATCCGCGTACTGTACTCTGGAAAAGAGTAATGGATATGAATGACCGTTCGCTTCGTAATTCGATAGTTGGACTTGGTGGACGCACATCAGGTTTCCCGCGTGAAACAGGATTTGACATCACCGCAGCATCAGAAATTATGGCCATTTTATGCCTTGCAGAAGATTTCAAAGACCTAAAAGAACGCATTGGTAATATATTCATTGGATACACCTTTGATAAAAAACCAGTTTATGCACGCGACCTTAAGGCCCACGGTGCCATGGCTGCACTGCTGCGCGATGCCATAAAACCTAACATAGTACAAACACTCGAAAATACGCCTGCATTTATACATGGCGGACCGTTTGCAAATATTGCCCAGGGTACTAACTCCGTTATTGCCACAAAAATGGGTATGTCATTATCTGATTATGTAGTAACCGAAGCTGGTTTTGGTTTCGATCTGGGTGCCGAAAAATTCTTCGACATCAAATGTCAATCATCAGGGCTATCGCCAAAAGCTGTAGTATTGGTGGCCACTGCGAGGGCACTTAAGTACCACGGTGGTGCCGACCTTGACAAGGTAAATGAACCCAATATGGAAGCGCTCAAAGCCGGAATCAGCAACCTGGAAAAACACCTTGAAAATATACAGGCATTTAATGTATGTGCAGTTGTAGCAATTAACAAATTTGCCACTGACACCGATGAAGAGTTGGAATACATAAAAAAACGTACCGAAGATCGAGGCATTAAAGCTGTAGTAGCCGACGTTTGGGGACAAGGAGGTAAAGGTGCCGAAGATTTGGCCACTGAGGTTAAAATGGTTGTTGATCAATGCGAAAACAAATTTAAGCCAATGTATGATTGGGGATGGGATATTCCGAAAAAAATTGAAACTGTGGCTAAAAATATTTATGGTGCCGCCGCTATTGATTACACTTCAAGAGCAAAAGCCGATCTCAAAAAAATCAGCGAGCTGGGTCTCGATAATTTACCGATTTGTATTGCAAAAACGCAAAAATCATTATCAGACAATCCCAAACTAATTGGCCGCCCTAAAGACTTTGTAGTCACGGTAAGAGAAATAGAGCTATCATCAGGAGCCGGATTTGTAGTGCCCATTACAGGTAAAATAATGCGTATGCCCGGCTTACCCAAAGCGCCATCAGCTGAAAAAATTGATGTCGATGATGATGGTAATATCTCAGGATTGTTTTAATGAGATTCATAAGCCTCAAAATAAAAAAAAGCCAGTATCACTGTATTACGTGATGCTGGCTTTTTATTTTTATTAAAATTTTATAACCTAAAATTTCCGTATACGCTCCATATCCCTTTTCATATCTTTCTCCTTAATAGATTGACGCTTATCGTAAACCTTTTTCCCTTTTGCAAGAGCGATCTTCATTTTTGCCCATCCCCGATCATTAACAAATAGTCTTGTAGGGATAATTGTGAGCCCTTTCTCTTTAATTTTTCTTTGTAGCTTTCTCAGCTCCTTTTTATTCAACAGCAATTTCCGCTCCCGCTTCATTTCATGGTTAAAACGGTTACCAAAGGCATATTCAGCTATATGCATGCTTTTTACCCATAATTCTCCACGGTCAAAATAACAGTAAGCTTCGGCAATACTGGCCTTACCTTGTCGAATAGATTTTATCTCAGTGCCTGTAAGCTGAATTCCCGCTACGAATGTTTCAATAAATTCATATTCGAAAGATGCCTTCTTATTCTTTATGTTGATATTCATTTACGCTCAATTTTCAGTTTTAAAACGGCCTTGCAAAGTTAGCAAATTATGATGAGCGAGTAAAAGAAGCACAATTATTTACCTGGGCATGCACCAATTAACCTCTGCACACTGAAACAGACATCAAACCATAAGAACCAATTTACCTATTTGTCTCAGAAATAAATATGGCCCTTGAAATATTTTGTCCATTTCGAAAGAAAAATGTTCCATAATCATATCTTACTTCAAGATACTCGCTGGCTAATTTGTTTTCTACAATGATCACCCGCGTAATTTTTTTTCCGGGCAGATCATAGTATTCCACTGTTTTGCCATTTGGATATTTCCGTGCCAGTTTATTTAAAAAAACATCGTTTCGCTCCACTTTAGTGAAACCAGGAAATTCTTTTTCATTATTTTTTACTTTCTCAGGATAAAGAATACGATCAATTTTTTCAACCTGTATTTGTGGATATCGCTGATCAGGGTTAACTTCCAAAGCTTTAAGGTAAGCTACACGTGCAGCACTCAAAGCCTGACTTTCGAAATAACGATCAGCCAAATCTACATATTCCTGATACTTACGATGCTTATCTGATTGACTCTGTTTCCTGGCAATCTGGCTTCTTAAAAAACTAATCTGTTTCAATGCATAAGTATCTCCCTTCTGAATTGACAATGCCTTGTTGTAATATTCAATTGCTTCTCTGTATTTCACTTCACTAACAAGTTGATCTGCTTTCGCTAAAAACCGGCGATATTGTTGTAATCTGATATAGGAAGGATCAAACATTGGAAGCAGTTCATTGATATGCTTCACTTTGTAGCGCGCATATGAACTGCCCTCTACAATATCAAGCGCAAGGTTATAATGGAACCTGGCTTGTCTGAACCGATGGTGCTTAAACAATGAATCAGCATTTTGAAGCAAACTGATATACCGGTCGTAACCTTTTAAACTCTTTTTTAAATCCTTATCGATTTTCAGCATTTGTTCTGCGGGATAATCATTGGAGCGATCGAGAATAGATGCCCTTCGGTAAGCATTTATTGCATTAATTTGCTCTCCGTTCTTAAGCAAACTATCGGCGCGTTTTACTACTTTTTCAT
>NZ_DATFKB010000170.1:0-15178 GCF_035268865.1 Salinivirga sp.
CCATAGTCGAAATAGAACAGATACGGAGATGGATTAATGGAACGCAATGCCCGGTATACATTGAACTCATCACCTTTGAAACTTTTATTAAACCTCCGTGAAAGTACCAACTGAAAAGTATCGCCCAGCTGACAATGCTCAACAGCCTTTTCGACAAGTTCCTTGTAGTTTTCATCAGTCATATTTGACTGTTCCTGCCCTGAAGCTTTGAAGGGATATGAAGCATAAGCGCGGTTCAGCAGTTGATCTTCAATTTCCTGTAAACGTGATGCGTCTCCATCCGGAATGAGCTCCATTAACGTGGCTGAATATTGATGGTGATTAATGGCTATTACGAACCGGTATAGCTGATAAAAAATATCAGGAATTCGTGTTCTGTTGTCTCGTTGGGGGATATCAACTTTCTCAAAATTGGTTACCGCATCGTAGGCAGTGTAACCAAACATTCCATTTAGTCGAAGCGCTTCGGGACTTCCATCAATTTTAAAATAATCAAGAAATTGTTGGAGTTTATCATTTACATGACCAGTAAATCGTTCAGATATATCCTCATTCAGGAATGATACCCGGGTTTGTGCTTTATCATGCACAAAAGCCGCCAAAGGATCGAGGCACAGGAATGAGTAGTTGTCTGCCCCGCCCTTAAAGTCATTGCTCTCCAGTAAAATTGCATTGGGGTATATATCTCTGAATTTAAGGTACAGGCTAACCGGAGATAAGGTGTCGGCCAGAATTTGTTTCGAATGAATTTTTAGTTTACTCATTTTTTATTCGTTTAGAATTTTAAAAAACAAAAGGCTCATCGTGATTGATGAGCCTTTTAAAATTTATGCATAGCACACTCTTCACGACATTATCGTTTGCCAGATGTGCCACCACCAAAGTTTATTTTTTTGTACTTTTTCCATTTCATTAATTTTTTTATAAACTAAAAAAGCCCGTCGTGAGGTTCACGACGGGCTTGTATATTTTACATACAGATCGGCTTCCTCACGATTGATCGTCAAGATTGTGCCAATGCCATATGTTTAAAATTCGCTTCATTTGATTACAAAACTAAATATAAATTTGAAAAAACAACACCCGAAACTAAAAATTTGTTGCTTTTTCATTAAAATTCCTTCATATCTGAAAAGCCACCAAACTTTTAATTGTTTTCTTACCGGTTAGTACTCAATTTTTTCCTCAAAATTACGCCATTTATCAAAAGCTTCTTTTGCTTTTTCACGCATCATTTGGCGGGTATAGAGTTTGCGGTCTGCATAGTCAAGCTTAAGCTCATCATAAATAAAAGAGTCGTCAAAACCTGCCTCCATGGCATCGGTTTTTGTACCGGCAAAGTACAGCTTATCAAGACGCGCCCAGTATATGGCACCAAGGCACATTGGACATGGCTCGCATGAAGAATAAATCTCGCAACCCGAGAGATCAAAAGTACCCAGCTTTTGGGTTGCCTGTCGTATGGCATTGATCTCTGCGTGAGCTGTTGGATCATTGGTTAAAGTAACACTGTTTGAGGCTTCTGCAATCACTTCTCCGTCTTTGGCTATAATCGCTCCAAAGGGCCCGCCACCTTTAGCCACGCTCTCAATGGAACGTTTAATGGCTTGCTTCATTAATTCATTTTTGTCCATAGTGATTTTTCTCTATATCTGATTTGTTTAAATGTAATTTATTCTTGCTAATTTTAAAAACTATGCCGGTTGATTCTTGATTTTTATAATCTCAGCGGCAATGCTGATTGCAATTTCTTTAGGCGTATGACTGTATATCTGTTCGCCAATAGGCATATGCACACTTCCTATTTCTTGCTCATTAAATCCTTTTTCATGTAGCAATTGGTGAATAGTCGATACTTTGCTTTTGCTTCCCATCATACCTAAATATGTTACTTTTTTCCCAACCATTTGAGTAAGTACCTCCAAATCATGCATATGTCCAACAGTCATAATTACAATGTAATTACCTTCTCCTTCGTGCACATAGGATCCTGCATTGGCAAAATCTATTACATGTTTTTCATGCGCTGATTCATTGGCGTGTAATGTGGATATCTCCGGACGGTTATCAAAAATTTTGATGTAAAAACCTAACATACGCATTACCTTACTAAGCTCTACGCTGACATGACCTCCTCCGAAAATATATATTGTTTCAGTGAGCCCCTGAGGTTCTGTATAATCCCATTGCCCCTCACTTGATAAATCGCTGACAATAATTTTATTGCACTCTTGCTTTTCAACCAGATCAATACCCGCAGGTGATAGATGCAAGGCAATATTTGAAATTGTATCTTGTGCGCGTTCAATTTTTTCTATAACAGCAATTGATTCTTTAGTTAAAGGGACAATCGCCAGTGTTTGCTCACCGGCGCAAATCATACCTGAGCTCTCCTCAGCATCGGCACTGTGTACCTGCCGCATGAGTTGTGGCTTTGCAATGTTTTTTTTCAATATTTTTCGCGCCCGTTCTACAGCTTCATATTCGGCACTACCTCCACCAACTGAGCCTCGCAGTTCACCATTTTTGCTCACAGCCATTTTAAAACCCGGTTTGCCCGGGCTACTCCCTTTTGTCTCTAAAATAATTAGTAATGCTGTAGCATTATCATCCAATATTTGTTGTCGACAAAAGCTCCAGATATTTGTTTCTTGATGCGCCTCAAACTTACTCATGGAAAAATATTTTACGAAAAGGTTAAAAAATATTCGTTTATTCTATTTTTTTAAATTCACACTGCTCTTTTGTCCTGCAAATAGTCAAAAATACATAAAAAATGGTATATTTACCTTTCTCAATGCAAAAAAAATCAGACATAATTATGAGCGAAGTATATGCAAAAATTAATGAACTAGCGGAAAAATACCGTGATTATACTGCGGAAAACCTATCCAAACTTGTTAAAATAAAATCGCTGAGCCTCCAGGAGAAGGAAGTACAACAAGAGCTTAAACGCCAAATGGAAGAAGCAGGATTTGACGAAGTACGAATTGATGGGTTAGGCAATGTAATTGGCCGCGTGGGCAATGGAAAAAAAATACTTGCCATTGATGGCCACATGGATACAGTCGACCTTGGACAACTTGAAAACTGGGATTTTGATCCGCTTGGCGGAGAAATTAAAGATGGCTTCGTACACGGACGGGGCACTGTAGACCAGGAAGGCGGATGCGCATCATTTGTCACCACCGGCAAAATACTCAAAGAACTTGGTTACGATAAAGACTGGACCATATATTTCGTTGGCAGTGTAATAGAAGAAGATTGCGATGGACTCTGCTGGAAGTACCTGGTAGAAGAAGAAGGTATAAAGCCAGACCTTGCAATCTCTACAGAACCAACAAATCTGAATATTTACCGCGGACACCGTGGTCGAATGGAAATGAAAGTACATTTTTATGGTACCTCCTGTCACGGATCGGCTCCGGAACGCGGTGATAATGCTATTTACAAAGCAGCCAAAGTTGCCACTGAAATTGAGAAACTCAATGACCGGCTTAAAGATGATGAATTCCTTGGTAAAGGAACTATAACCATATCCGAAATTGTATCGGGAAGCCCCTCACTATGCGCAGTGGCTGACTACGCCGCATTTCACCTCGACCGCCGGTTGACATGGGGAGAGACCAAAGACTCTGCCATTGCAGAAATTGAGGAACTCCTAAAAGGAATGAACGCTAAAGTAGAAGTACTGGAATACAAAGAAAAATCTTATACCGGTCTTGAATATGGCATGGAAAAATACTACCCCACATGGAAAATACCTGAAGAGGCCGAAATTATTCAAACAGGGGTAAGTACGTTTGAAAAACTTTTTGACAAAAAACCCAAAGTAGACAAATGGACATTCTCAACCAATGGTGTAACCATTAATGGTATGTATGGAATTCCATTACTTGGCTTCGGCCCCGGAAACGAAGTAATGGCACACGCCCCCAATGAAAAAGTACCCGTTGATGACCTTGTAAAAGCTACAGCTTTTTATGCCGCATTTGCTTACGAAATTGCAGAATAGAAAAACAAAAACATAATGAACCTGAACGAAAAAATCAATCAGTTAAGTCAGATCAAGGCTGAACTTTTTAAAAAAGATTTCCTGCTTACATGGGAAAAAAGCGATGAAGATTTAAAAACAGTGCTGGAAGTAGCAGATATTCTTAAAGAAATGCGCCAACAGAACATTTCTCCCCGTGTTTTCGACACCGGGCTGGCGATCTCCAACTTCCGCGACAACAGCACACGCACAAGATTTTCGTATGCATCGGCCAGCAATCTGCTCGGACTTGCTGTGCAGGATCTTGACGAACAAAAATCGCAGATTGCACACGGAGAAACCGTACGAGAAACAGCCAACATGATATCATTCCTTTCCGATTTCATAGGTATACGAGACGATATGTACCTGGGTGAAGGCAATAAATATATGCGTGAAGTTGGTGATGCTTTGGACGAAGGTTTTGCTCAGGGCGTGCTCCCCAACCGGCCCGGCATAGTAAACCTGCAATGCGACATGGACCATCCAACCCAGTCAATGGCAGATTTACTACACCTTAAAAAAGAATTTGGATCACTTGAGAACCTAAAAGGTAAAAAAATTGTCATGAGCTGGGCTTATTCTCCCAGTTATGGGAAACCGCTATCTGTTCCGCAAGGCATCATTGGTTTAATGTCGAGATTTGGAATGGACATCGAACTGGCCTATCCGGAAGGATATGATCTTATACCCGACATTGTAGATATGGCCGGAAAAAATGCCAAAGCCAGTGGCGGTAGCTTTAATGTAAGTCACAACATGAGTGATGCTATGGAGGGTGCCGATATCGTATATCCCAAAAGCTGGGCTCCGTATCACATTATGGAGGAACGCACAAAGCTACTGAAAGCCGCAGATAAAAAAGGGTTGGACAACCTGGAGCAAACTTGCCTGGCCAACAATGCCAAATACAAAGACTGGGAATACGATGAAGCCAAAATGAAGCTTACTAAAAACCAGGATGCGCTGTATATGCATTGCCTGCCTGCAGATATCTCTGGTGTTTCGTGTAAAGAAGGAGAAGTAAATGCCGATGTATTTGAAAAATACCGTATTAAAACGTACCACGAAGCCGGCTTTAAACCATATGTCATTGCCGCAATGATGTTTACCAATAAGTTTAAAAATCCTGCAGCAATGCTAAAACAGCTGGTAGAACATGGCAGAAAGCGAGTAATGGCCTAACATAACATTTAATTCTTTAGAACATAAATTCTTCAAAAAAGGCTGTCCGATTCATTCCGGACAGCCCTTTTTATTTATAGAGAATATTTTTCCGCTTTAGAAATTTTCCGGGCAAATCTGATGCTTCCCAAACACCATCTTTCAAAACCAATTTACCGCTTCTTAAAATCCATTTTACATCACCCCGGACTTTAAAGCCTTCATAGATATTCAGATCTGTATTCTGATGATGATCACTGGCGCTGATTATATTTTCTGCAGTTGGATCCCATATTAATAAATCTGCATCGGCACCGGCTCTAATGTCGCCTTTCTGTGGATAAAGGCCAAATATTTTGGCCGGTTGCGTGCATGCAACATCGACCATTTTTTGAAAAGAAATCTTTTCTGGCAACACACCATAGGTATACAAAAGAGCAATTCTGTGTTCTACCCCTCCTGCTCCATTGGGAACTTTCCGAAAATCATCTTTTCCTGCGCTTTTTTGCGCAAGCGTAAATGGACAGTGATCGGTACCAATCGTACTGATCTCGCCATCTTTCAGTGCTTGCCATAATGCTGTCTGGTCGGCATCAGTGCGCAATGGCGGACTCAGTACATATTTTACAGTTTCCTCAAACGGTCCCGCATAATTCGATTCGTCAAGCAACAAATAGTGTGGGCAGGTTTCAGCAATCACCTGTTGACCTTTTGCCTGAGCATTACGTATATGCTCCATTGATTCACGTGTGGAAACATGCACTACATACAAAGGACATGATGCAGCCGCTGCCATATCAATCACTTTCTTAACAGCATCAGCCTCGGTATAATTGGGTCGTGTTGCGCGGTGCGCATCCGGCCCAAGCCTTCCCGCTGCAGCCGATTGATCGCGCAGTGCATCAATTTCATCTCCCATTTCGGCATGCACTGTTACCATACCGCCTAAGCGGCCAACTGTATGAAGTACATTCTCAACCTCATCATCTTCGAGGCCAACAGCTTTTTTATAGGCCATATAAATTTTAAAAGATGTAATGCCTTGTTCAAAACACGCTTCGATCTCTTGTGCCGTGGTTTCACGCCATTCAATCGGGCTAACATGAAAAGTATAATCTATGCGTGAATGCGCCGCTTCCTTCTTTCGTGCTTCAAGCGCATCTACCAATGACTGACCGGGTTGCGGCGTTACAAAATCTATTATCGTGGTGGTACCACCATACAAAGCTGCAATGCTTCCTGTGTAGAAATCGTCAGAAGAGGGGCCGGCCGGAGTAGGTAACTGCATATGCACATGCGGATCAACACCACCGGGCAAAACATACAAACCTGATGCATCAATAGTTTGTTCAGCATGAAAATCGCCTGCACCCACATGCATTATTTTATCATCCTCAATCCACACATCAGCCACAAGGATTTTGTTTGAAGTTACAACGGTGCCGCCTGCAATTTTAGTAATCATATTTTATATAGCTTTTTCAAGGGTTTTTGAACAGGTTCCGTCTTCCTGCTCCTCAAAACCCAGTTTTTTCAAATACTTAAAGTACTTTTCGCTGTTGGCATCTGCTACAACTTTGGTAAAACCCTCATCAAGGAAAAACTTCCGCACACGGGTATAAATATACCTCCCGTTTTTAAAATCGCGGTATTTAGGTCCCACATAATCAAGACCTACGCGCAAGACATTGTCATCTTCGCGGTGCGCAAGGAACAGCCCTGCCACTTGCATATCGCGCAAAATGAAAAAACTCACCGTGTTTTTCTCAGGTTGATACTTAAAACCCGGAAAAAAACGTTGAATTTCATTTTCATGGAACTTAAGGTACCGCAATAAATATTTGTTGTTGGGCCTTACCTCAAGGGTTTCGAACACCTCTTTTTTGTTAAAAATAATGTATAAAAAATACACATCTACAAGCACAATAAAAAGATTCATGAAACCTACCGGCAGGGCACCGATTAAAAATCCGTATAACGAAAAAGTTCCGGCACCCAGTAAATTAATAACCCGAAATTTGACGATGGAGCTCATCGTCATGGAAATAGCAATTAAGATGGAGGCCAAATAGCCTATCCACTCTAAAATATCAATATTCATTTTATAAATTTTTTACAAAGATGAGAAAAAGTTACCGAAAAACAGTATTTCTTCCTGACCTGCCTGTTTCATGCACCTGACACAGCGGCTTATTTTAAAGCGCTTTATTGAACCACTGCTCATAAGCTTCCGGCGTATTAATATTTGCAAGAATTTCGCGGTTTTGCACGGGTACACGCAATGTTTTAAACCGTTTTAGAAAAAGTTTCAGGTGCTCCTGGGGGTTTTGGTGTTCAGCAACTTGCCGAATAACATGTGAAGAAATAAGAAAAGGGTGCCCACCTTTATTTCGGTATTCTGGCAAAATATAATCAGCCTTACCAGCTGCTTTTTCCAGAATCGTCAATACTTCAGCATTGGTAAACGGGTTATCGATATTCTGCACAAATACAGCCTCAGCCCCAGTTAAGCTTTGACAAGCCAACTGTAATGAATAGAACTTTTGCCATTCGGGATGTGCATTTTTTATAATTGTGATATTTACGGCCAAATCAAAATTCTTACGAATATGCTCAGCCCCTTCCGAATTTACCACCAAAAAAACTTCTGTACAGCCATAAGTTTCATAAACCGAAATCAACCGAGAAAGAAAACAATCGTTTGCTGCAAAAGGCAAAAACATTTTTTGCGTTCCCATCCTGGAAGAAAAGCCCGCCGCCAAGATAATGGCAGGATATTTTTTTTCTTTTTGCGTAATTTTTGTCATTATTTCCTGAAATGAATATTCAACCTGGCAACAAAGTACGAAAATAGGCATTTTCACAGGATTTATGTATTTTTATACTTACTATTCATAATCACAAATCGAAAACAATCACACTATGTCAGATAGATTTCATCCTATAAGCCTGCAATTGCTATTGAAAACAATGGTCAAGGAACTGGAAGAGCAGCAGCGTATTTATAGCCTGCCAGCCGAGCTCTTTTATGCTCCGGAAAAACAAAAAAACTTTCAACAAAAAATATTCGGGCAACAACTTGACAGTCCGTTAGGTGTAGCTGCAGGTCCACATTCTCAATTGGCTCAAAATATCGTAGCATCGTGGCTCATGGGTGCACGTTATATTGAGCTTAAAACAGTGCAAACACTGGATGAAATAGATGTTGCCAAGCCATGCATCGATATGCAGGATGAAGGTTATAATTGTGAATGGTCGCAAGAACTTAAGATTAAATCAAGCTTTAATGAGTACCTGAATGCCTGGATTGCAGTTCACTATCTAAACAAAAAATTCTTTGGGAACAAACCCCTCAATACCATTTTCAACATGAGCGTGGGGTACGATCTGAAGGGCATAATGCAGGATAATGTACAATGGTTCTTCGATAAAATGAATGACTGCTCCGTTGAGTTGGCCCAAAAGATAGAAGCGGTAAAAGCAGAATTTCCTGAATTAGCAGACCTGGAAATTCCTACCCGTATCTCAGACAACATCACCTTATCGACTATGCATGGATGCCCTGCAGACGAGATACAGGACATTGCCGAATATTTACTCGCAGAAAAAAAGCTTCATACATTCATTAAACTGAACCCCACCCTTTTAGGACCGAAAGAACTTCGTACAATTTTAAACCAAACCAGTGGTTTTAAATCCGTTATTCCTGATGCAGCATTCGAACACGACCTCAAATATGCTGATGCGTTGGAAATCATACGCTCATTGCAAAAAACAGCTGATTCAGAGAAACTCGAATTCGGGCTCAAACTAACCAACACACTGGAAACCCAGAACTTTAAAGATACTTTTGGTGGTGATGTGGATATGATGTACATGAGCGGTCGCTCACTGCATCCGCTCAGCATAAACATTGCTCGCAAACTTCAGAATGAATTCAATGGTACCCTGCAACTCTCCTTTTCAGGAGGCGCAGATGCATTTAACGTGGCTGATGTACTGGCTTGTGGATTTAAAACTGTTACAGTAAGCTCTGATTTACTGAAGCCAGGCGGATACATGCGACTAAACCAATATTTTGACGAACTACATTCTCGCTTCAAACAGGTAAAAGCCATTGATATAGATACATTTATTAAAGCAACAGGCGAAGTTGATGATGCGCAAAAAGCGGCATTAAATAATCTAAACCGGTATGCCCGTGAGGTAATTAATGATCCCCGTTACCACAGAACATCCATTCAGGATATTAACATTAAAACTGACCGTGAACTCAACTATTTTGACTGTATTTCGGCACCCTGCCGCGACACGTGTGCTACCAATCAGGATATACCCGATTACATGCATTATACGGCCACAGGGCAGTTTGACAAAGCTTTTGAAGTAATTCTACGGACCAATCCATTCCCTGCCATAACCGGAATGGTGTGCGATCATTTATGTCAAAACAAATGTACGCGTGCAAACTATGATGATCCATTGCTTATTAGAGAAGTAAAACGTTTCATTTCAGAACAGGATGAAGTAAAATTACAACCGGAAGCCAAAAATGAAAAATCTGTAGGCATTGTCGGAGCGGGACCCGCAGGCCTTGCTGCAGCATATTACCTGGCTATGGCCGGATTTGAAGTTGAAGTATTTGAGCGCAAATCCAAAGCCGGGGGCATGGTGCAATTTGCCATACCGGGTTTTCGTCTTACCGACGAAGCCATAGCAAAAGACTTCAAACGAGTCACCGATCTGGGAGTAAAAATTCATTACAGCACACCGGTCGACCGCGTAAAATTCGAAAGTATAAAGTCCGGTTTTGATTATATTTTTATTGGTGCAGGGGCTCAGCTTTCTAAACCACTAAAAATTGAAGGCATTGAAGCTAAAGGTGTCATTGAACCGTTGCAATTTTTGTTTAGCGTAAAGAAAGGCGAATCGCACGGCGCAGGTAAAAATATCGTGATCATAGGTGGCGGGAACACAGCCATGGATGCAGCACGTACAGCCTGGCGGGTTGTGGGAGAAAAGGGTAAAGTAACAGTAGTTTATCGCCGCACAATTGACCAGATGCCGGCAGACCAGGGCGAAATTAAAGCTGTACTTGAGGAAGGTATTGAGGTAATTGAACTTGCCGGCCCAGAAAAAGTAATTATTGAGAATAACAAAGTAAAGACATTGCGCTGTGCAAAAATGGAACTTCAGGGCAAGGACAGCTCAGGAAGGCCCAGGCCCGTAAAAATTGAAGGCGGCGAATTTGAAATTCCCTGCGACACCATAATTCCGGCTATAGGCCAGGATCTTGATATAGATTTCATGTCCGGGAACCTACTGGAAACAAAAAATGGAACTTACCAAACAGGTGCTGATAATACATTTATTGGCGGAGATGCCCTACGAGGTGCCTCAACAGCAATAAATGCCATTGGTGACGGACGCAAAGCAGCCGCTGAAATTCTGGAGCAGGCAAAACAGCAGTTTAATATTCCGAAACCTCAAAATGGGAAAGCGCACAGCAAGCGAGAGCTTACACTCAAAAGAGCCCGGAGACAATATGCTCCGCAATTAAAAGAGCTAAATGTTAATGACAGGCAAAACTTCAAACTTGTAAGCGAAACACTCGATGAAGCCACCATTCGCGAAGAAGCCGAACGATGCCTTTTCTGTGATGAAATGTGCGATATATGTACAACAGTTTGCCCAAATTTTGCCAATTACGCTTACGAAATTGAACCAGTAAACTGGCACCTTCAAAAAATCAAAGTTGATATCGATGGTAAGGTATTCTATACCGATGACGAAATATTTGCAATAAACCAAAAACACCAAATACTAAATATAGCAAACTATTGTAATGAATGTGGCAATTGCAGCACCTTTTGCCCGACAAACTCGGCACCTTACAAAGATAAACCACACATTTACCTTACCCGTTCATCATTCGACGAAGCCGATGAAGGGTATTACCTTGAACAACTAAATGGACAAGACAAACTGCTATATAAAGATTCTGGCAAAACGGTTTCATTAACTGAAAATGATGAAAAATATGTTTATGACACAAACCTACTGACCGCTGAAATTAGCAAACACAATTTTCAAATAACAAATACAACCTTGAAGTCAAAATCAAGCCAGGAAATCACACTCCAAAAAGCAGCAGAAATGAGTATCATTCTAAAAGGAGCTGCAGCCCTGGAGTATGAATAAAATTAAAGCTCAAAATTATACTTAACCTTTGAACCATACATCACAAAAGAACTGTAAAACTGGGTGATATTATCAATTGTAGAAAATTTATTGGTAATAAAATCGTGAAACCCATCCATGTCATCGCAAAAAACTTTGAGCAAAAAATCGGAACTTCCTGATATGTAGTAGCACTCCATTACTTCGTCAAGCTCCTCTATTGCCTGCTCAAAAGCTTCAACAGCCTCTTTGGCATGATCGCGCAAAGAAACTGAGATATAGACCATCAGCTTTTTATCGAATTTCTTTGGATCGAGCAAAGTAACATATTGCTTAATATAGCCGCCTTTTTCCAGTTTCTTAATACGCTCATGAATTGGTGTAGTAGAAAGATGCAGTTTTTCAGACAATTCGCGAATGGTGATGCGGCTATTTACCTGCAATTCATTTAAAAGCTTGCGGTCAATTTCATCTATTGGCTTCATAGGTCAGAGATATTTCCTTTTAATCAAAATCTTGAACACATCAAATATAAAATTTTTCTAATTAAAATAAAAATAATTAAACTATTTCCCAAGATTAAAACACAACATAGAACTTTCGCACACATTTAGTATATTGCAAAGCAAAATAATCTAAAACAAACTGAAATGATTTCATTCACCGATAAAGTAACCAACGAAAAAGCACTTGAAAATGCAGTACAACGTTTTAAGGAGCGCAATATTATTCTACCTACCTTTGAGCAACAGCGACACCCTGATCTGATCCCCGGAAAAATTAAAGACCAACTAAAAGATGTAGGATTATGGGAGATTAATCCACTTAATCTTTTCCGTATTACATGGAAAAATGAACCCAGAGAAAAAGGTGGATTGTATGGAGATGTTAATTACCTGGAACTACCTCCTGAAATCACCGGTGTGAAGGCTAAAATTGTACTGCTTATCGGTAAATGGTTTCCTACAGGAGCACACAAAGTCGGTGCAGCTTATGGCTGTTTAGCGCCACGCATCACTACAGGAGAATATGATCCCTCATACCACAAAGCAGTTTGGCCCTCTACAGGCAACTACTGCCGGGGCGGAGCTTTTGATTCTAAACTAATGGGTACAGAATCGGTAGCTATTTTGCCGGAAGAAATGAGCCAGGAACGTTTTTCATGGTTGCGCGACGAAATTGGTTCTGAAGTAATTGCCACACCAGGCTGTGAATCGAATGTAAAAGAGATTTATGACAAATGCTGGGAAATTCGACGCACACGCCCCGATTGTATGATATTCAACCAGTTTGATGAATTTGGCAATGCCGTATGGCACTACCATACAACAGGAAAAGCCATTGAAGAAGTGTACAGTGCCGTAAAACCACAAAATGGTCGTTTGGCTGCCTATGTTTCAGCAACAGGTTCGGCAGGGACAATTGCTGCAGGAGATTACCTGCGTACAGTTGCACCACACTTAAAAGTTGTGGCTTCAGAAGCACTTCAGTGCCCGACCTTGCTCAGAAATGGCTTTGGCGGACACCGCATCGAAGGAATAGGCGACAAACACGTACCATGGATTCACAATGTTAAAAATACAGACATGGTAACTGCCATTGATGATGAAGATTGCATGCGCATCCTGAGGCTTTTTAACGAGCCCGAGGGTTTAAAATATCTGAAAAGTCAGGGCATAGACGACGAAATAATTAAAGAGCTGCATTTAATTGGTATTTCTGGCATAGGCAATCTGCTGTCGGCCATCAAAACGGCCAAATATTACGAAATGACCGAAGAAGATGTAATAATTACAGTGGCAACCGACTCGGCCGACATGTATCGCTCACGCCTTGATGAGCAAAAAGAAAGCAAAGGAAAATATAGCGAAATTGAGGCTGCAAAAGATTTTGAGAAATGTATTTTTGGAACCACAGTAGATTATACCAAAGAATTTGACTATTATGACCGGAAGAATATCCATAACCTGAAATATTTTACCTGGATTGAGCAACAAGCCAAAGAACTTGAGGACTTAAATCAATTGTGGGACGATCGCACAATATGGGACAAAATCTTCAACCAGGTACATCGTTGGGATGAACTAATAAATGAGTTTAATGAGCGTACCGGCCTGCTTAAATAGCAATTGTCCGGTGAATATAATTTTCAAGATAGAAGTATATAGAAAGTTGCCTCCGGACACAGAAATTTGTCCTATGGCAACTTTTTGCTTTTTCGATTAATCACTAAATTGCAATATGACTACCACACCAAAATTCCAATACAAATGCAATGATTGCGGGGCCACCTACGACCCGCTCGACGTGCAATACATGTGTCCGGCATGTAATGCCAAAAATACAGCCGACAAACCTCCCAAAGGTGTATTAAAAACCATATACGATTATGAATCGATAAAAAAACACAATTTTCAGAAGCTCAAAAACCGGCATTATATTGATATTTTACCAATAAAAAGCACAGATAGCCTGCCCAATCTGGCAATAGGGCACACCCCGCTCTACACCATTGACCAACTTGATGGAGAACGCCTGGAAGGAACCGTGTTTTTAAAAGATGATGCACAAAACCCAACATTTTCATATAAAGACAGGGCTTCAGCAATAGTCTCAGCATATGCCAAAGAGCAGGAAATCAATACGATTGTAACAGCCTCAACAGGCAATGCAGGCTCCTCACTGGCAGGGATTTGCGCAGCACAGGGTCAGCAAGGTATCATCATGGTACCGGCATCTGCTCCTGTGGCCAAACTCACCCAGATTTTAATGTATGGTGCTACCCTGATTCCTGTGGATGGTACTTATGACGATGCTTTTGACCTTAGCATAAAAGCTACAGAAGAACTTGGATGGTACAACCGCAACACAGGGTTTAATCCATTAACCATTGAAGGGAAAAAGACCGTAGCTTTTGAATTATATGAACAAATGGGGTATCAGGCTCCTGATCGTATATTTGTACCCGTTGGCGATGGCGTAATTATTTCAGGGGTCTACAAAGGCTTTGAGGATTTGCTGAAACTGGGACTCATTGAAAAAATGCCTACTATTGTTGCGGTACAATCGACGGGAAGCGACAACATAGCACGCAACTTATCAAACAGTGAATTTGTTGTGAAACAGAGCAATACGATCGCCGATTCCATCTCAGTCGATATACCAAGAAACTATCATATGGCTAAAAATTTCATTACGTCTTATAATGGAGAAGCTATTGCCATAGAAGACAATGAAATACTGGAAGCATCGTACAAACTTTCTAAAAATACTGGAGTTTTTACAGAACCAGCTTCAGCTGCGGCCTTCGGTGGATTGTTACACTATAAAAAACACAACAAGCTGAAAAAAGGATCTAAAAATGTAGTTTTACTTACCGGAAGTGGCCTAAAAGATCTCAAAGCAGTTCAAAAAATGATTCAAATACCATCGCCGATTATGCCCAATATCGACAACCTGAAAAAAATATATCATGATTAAATATACACTCAACGGAGTACAAACAGCTTACAGCGGAGACGAATCGCAATCATTGCTTTCGCATTTGCGTAACGACCTAAACATCACCACCCTGAAAGACGGTTGTTCGGGTCAGGGTACCTGCGGTGCCTGTACCGTTGAAATAAACGGAAAAGCAAGACTGGCATGCCGTACCAAAATGAAGAGTATCGAAAATGCTGAGGTTAATACCATTGAAGGGTTGCCGGAAGGATTTAAATCTGTCATAAGCAAAGCTTTTGCAGAGCGCGGTGCAGTGCAGTGTGGATTTTGCTCCCCCGGAATGATTATGCGGGCAAAAAG
>NZ_DATFKB010000171.1:0-42453 GCF_035268865.1 Salinivirga sp.
TACAAACAGAAAATATTGTCTGATAGATATCTAGCATTAATTGGCGAGCTAAATCCCGATTAGTCATCGGGACAGGTCTTGACCATAAAAATCAAAATCACACCAAATGAAACAAATTCTTTTAACCGTATTTTTAACCGCCATTTTCGCCTCAGGAACACTAGCCCAAAGTGTCATATTGGGATTCGGGTCAAATGGGGATGTTGGTGGAACACCTCCGGTTTATTCCATGGACAGTCTTTGGCAATTCGGTATACCCACAAAGCCGGAATTCGAATGGCAGGAAGGCTCGTGGGGGCCGTACAAATTGTGCACCGATACCAGCGAATACATTCAAGACACGGGCCGCTGGGAAATGTATTTCGGCGTGAGCCGCGATACACTGGATTTTATTAACAATTGCGTTTTTATGTCCCAGTTTAGCACATTTAAAGCAAAATTCAGCGGCGTGCCTGACAGCACCGGTTTGCTAATAGAAGTCTCGCCCGATAGTGTGCATTGGTACAACTTGCTGGACAGTGAAGATGAGGCGGCCTACATCGCGCATACGGGTATAGCCTCAGACTTTTACAACCAAATTGATTCAACGGGGAATCTTGATGGAGAACCTGTATGGTTACCTCAAGCAGATTGGGATGGATTTAATATTAGATTGGAGCATGACTGGACATGGGAGGATGCCGGGTCGGTTATGGAATCGCATATGCGGATCACTTATATCAGTAAAACCACCACATCCCACGCCGGAATTGCCTTTGTTTCACCGGAAATTTTCTTATGGGTTTGGTGCGAAGGAATTGGTATTGATGAAACCCGGGGGGAACTACAGGCTAAACTTTACCCTAATCCGGTAACAGAATGTTCCAAATTTGAACTGCCGGATAATACTCAATACCCTGTACAATTAACAATTATGGACCCTAACGGCCGGATACTGCACCAGCAAACTGTACAAGAAGGGAAGACAATTCCATTTCCCCGCATCAATTTAGGAGAAGGGATTTATATGTACAGCCTGGTAGATGCCGGTAAAAAATTCTTAAGCGGAAAGTTTATTTTTGAACAATAAAACAATTTAGTCATGAAACAAATTCTTTTTATTTTATTTTTACTACTCATACAACTTCAACTTTTAGGGCAGTTCCAAGGAGCATTCCGTTTCCCAAACTTTGACACGATTAGTTGGAATGACGGAGTTCGTGTAAATATGGACACCTCATGGGAATGCGGGTATAGCACCTTGCCTGATTTTGAGAACGAGCTTATTATTGCCCAGGATTTAGACGATTCCATCCAGGGCCCGGACCAACACACAATAAGCATTAGTTTGAGTCATGATTACTCCAATTATAATACAAATTGTTTATGGGACGCTGCTTTTGTATTAGACTATAAGCTTATTGGAGCAAGTGATAGTACAGGCATATTATGCGAAGTCTCATGGGACAGCCTGGAATGGTACAATATAGCAGACAGCAGCCATCTAGCTGGCTTTTTTCAGGCTAAACCTGTAGATTGGTATTGGGAAACCTTAGACCAATATTTTCATGACAGCTTAACGAAAACATTGTTCACAGGAGAAAAAGTATTTAGCGCAACAAATACTGTGCACGAAATTGGGATTAGTTTGGGTGCAGAGTACACTTATGATGGAGTAGGTGCTCTGGATCAATTTCATACAAGGCTCACATTCTTAAATTATGGGACAAATGCCGTGCCCGGCTTAGCAATAACAGAATATGGAGTATATGGCATGTATTGGTGCGAATATTTAGGCATAAACGAAACAGAGGGCAATTTAGATGTAAAACTTTATCCCAATCCAGTGACGGAATGCTCACGATTAGAGCTGCCCAAAAGCACTGGCTTTCCCGCAAAAATAATGATTACCGACCCCACTGGCCGTATCATCTACCAAAATAACCAGATTAATAGTTACGAGTTCTTAATGAATCATGTTCCGCTACGCGAGGGGGTTTACATGTATTTTATTCAGGATCAGGATCAGGATCAACAACACAGTAAAGGTAAATTTATTGTTAAATCAAAATAACTCAAGTCATGAAACGAATCATTCTTTTATTCATTTGGTTAACTTTAGGGTTCAGTGGCATAGCACAAAACTCAGAAACGACCCTAAGAGAAGCATCTCAAAATTACAACGAGCTTATCAACTACATCGATCAACACCCGGAAGCAATTAGTGACCCAGGATTAAAAAAGCGCTTTGCGCGATATGAATCTTTTTGGGGACACAGGGTTGATCATGAGGGCAACTATGCAGCTTACTACAGGTCTTTAATTAAATCCATTCAAAACCAGGATCGATCTGAAAACACCAGACAAGTATATACTAGCCTTGGACCCCGGCATATCAACACTCCTGATAATATTGGCAGGGTTTCTTCAATTTGGATCAATCCTGACAATTCAGACCATATCAAAATTGGCAGTGCCAGTGCCGGGTTATGGGAAACATTAAACGGTGGCGAAAACTGGGTGTGCCTTACGCCTGAAATGCCCGGAGGCGTAAAAGATTTTATTGTGCACCCCAACAACCCCAATATTATATATGGAATTGCCGAAGTACATAATAATGGAATGTACCATCACTGGGGTGGTTATGGGATATTTAAAAGCACCCAGGGCGGATTGAATCCAGAAATGATGCTCACGGATATTTACCAGGAACATGCTGGTATTGGCGAAATTTTATTTAAACCGGGCGACCCACAAACAATTTATGTATTGGCAAATAATAATGTATATTTAATCTAAATATTTGTTTATCTCCATGAACAATTCATTCATTATTCAGGAGACTTCTCATTCGGGAATTCCTTTTTAAAGTCGAACCAGTATTTTTTAATCGTTGACCTTGCCTCTTTACGTAGCATTAAAATGCCGAAAAGGTTCGGAATGGCCATAAATACGACTGTCAGATAAGATAAACTCCAAATGATTGAAGTATCGGTAAAGCTGGCAAAAAAGAAAGCCACCACATAGGCTAAACGGTACCATATAACATATTTTGATCCGAACAAATAAATTATGGAACGATCGCCATAATACGACCACGAAATGGCAGTTGAAAAGGCAAAAAGGATCAATCCTATTGAAATTATGTATTGTCCATAATCGCCAAAATAACTTTTAGTGAAAGCTTCCGCCGTCAAGGGGGCACTATGAATTAACGATTTACCTTTTAACACAATTTCGCCACTTTGGGTGTCGAGCATTCCGGCATCAACTTTAATTTTCCCGGTATAGGGATTGGCATTTTTATAAACTTTTACATCTTCAGCCACTGATCGAGCGTGCAATAGTGTATTTTTATTTTCGATCTCCCCGTCAACCACGTTCAAAGTGCCCGTAAACATTCCCGCATCACCTTTTTCCATCAGATAATTCTTCATTTCCTGGTGATCGGCTTCACTGGAAGGATCATATTGGCGGTCAAGCACTACGATGTCGGTTTCCTGAAATTCATTCTGAACTTTTTTAGACCACACACCAGATGAAAGCAACACCAAACCGGTGATGGTACAAATAATAATTGTATCGATAAATGGTCCTAACAAACCTACCAAACCTTCTGAAACGGGCTCTTTTGTTCTGGCGCTGGCGTGAGCAATAGCTGCTGACCCCTGTCCTGCCTCATTGGAAAAAAGTCCTCTGTTTACGCCATTATTAAAAGCAAAAGCAAAGCTAGCTCCTATAAAACCTCCCACTGCTGATGTACCATTAAAAACATCGGTGAAAATAGATGCTAATGCGGGTCCAATATTACTGTAGTTATAAGCAATAACAGCAAAAGCACCGATTATATAAATCAAAGCCATACCAGGTACGAGCTTTTCTGTAACCCTCGCAATTCTTCTGATTCCTCCAATAATTACAAATCCGAGCAACAGCGCCATAATTATACCCGTAATGACATGGTCCACTCCAAAAGTTGCAAAAACCGAGTTCGAAATGGAATTAATTTGAGGTAAACTTCCCGATCCAAATGATGACAATACAGTAGCAATAGCAAAAAAAGCAGCCAGCCACTTCATGTTTAAGCGCTTGCGCATGTAGTACATTGGTCCACCTGAAACTGTACCGTCTGAAGTAAAGTCGCGATATTTATGAGAAAGGGTGATTTCAACAAATTTCAGTGTCATTCCAAAGAAGGCAGTCACCAACATCCAAAACAGGGCTGCCGGCCCACCCAAATGAATGGCAAGGGCTACTCCGGCTATATTTCCGGTACCAACAGTCCCTGATAGTGCTGTAGCTAATGCCTGAAAATGCGATGTGTCTCCTTCATCATCCTCTTTGGCATATTTCCCTTTCACGACTCGAATAGCATGTTTAAAATATCGAATCTGAGGAAATCTTAAATACAGGGTAAAAAACAATCCGGTACCTAATAAAAGAAATACAAACCACGGATGACCACCCAAATAACTGTGCAGAGTGAGTAAAAAATCGTTAATTTGTTGCATAGTTGAGCTGTTTCGGTTACTAACAGATGTAAATATAGAGTTTTATGTTTAAAAAAACATCCTAATTACATATTTCAACTTGTTAAAAAACTTAATGAATTGTATGTTTTTCTAACATATATACTGTTTCTCAAATATTTATCACATGCCGCCAAATAGTGGAAAAATAAAACTTTTTATATTTAATCCGACCTGTGAAATGGCCATTGCCAATGGAACCATATCCTGGTCAGCAAACAAACATTTGCAACAGTTCGAAAAAGACCTTGAATACCTACCGCTACTTTTCACTTCCGGGAATGATTTACTGGCAGTACATCGTTACCCTTCAGCAATATTCAATGAATGGTTAAACAAAACAGTAAAACTCAAACCTAAACTAATTGACAGAGCTCATTTGACTGCGGATATAGAAAAAAATGGCTCTTTCCCTGACGAATTGCATCCCTGGGGCTGGAGCCCGGCAATGCACAATGAATTAAAAGACCTTAAATCATACACATCAGCTGACTTTAAAAAAAGTCCTTCAAGTCAGTGGAAAGCCGAAAGTAAAAGTTTCTATGGACGGTCAACAGCGCTTGAACTTCTTAAAACAATTGTAGCCCAATACCCCCATGATAGATTTTTGCCCTACAGATATCATCCTGAAGTTGCCAACTCGACAGAAGCGGTTGAAAAACTTTTTGAAAAATGGCCAAAACTAGTGCTTAAGGCACCCTGGAGCGCTTCAGGTAGAGGTATACAAATATTGCGATATGGTTATTTAAACACCTCAAACCGTCAGTGGATAAATTCGGTATTGAAACAACAGGGGCACATTATGGTGGAACCATTGCTCAATAAAACGATGGATTTCTCGCTGCATTTTCATATTTACAGGAACCACATTCAATATGTGGGTTATGGCGAGTTTAAAACAAATAAGAATGGCCAGTATGAACAAAACATCATAAAACCCAACATAAAAAATAGCCATAGCAGTGCCTGGATAGAAACACTTGCAAAAAAAATAAAAGAAGCCCTGTTAATAAATGGTATTGACAAACGCTATGAGGGTTATGCCGGAGTAGACCTAATGCATGTGAAAATCAATGATGAATCATACATCCATCCTTTTGTGGAAGTGAATTGGCGCTATAACATGGGGCTGATAGCTTTGCAACTGGAACAATTCATACATTCTGAAGCTGGCGGCAGCTTTCACATACACATAAACCCCCAAAAGCCATTTTCAGAAATACATAATCAACTTGTAAATGATTATCCTTTAATTATGCGAAATGATTTACCGCTTGCAGGTTATTTTCCACTTTCAGATCCGGATAAAGCAGTTTCAGGGGCTTACGTAATTTTAACTCCAAATAGGTGATCTGCCTTAAAACTTTTTAGAAGCCCACTGATTAAAAAAATTGCTTTATATCCATAATTTCATTAACTTTTTGCTACAGAAAAAAATAAGAATTATGGACAACATTCTTTTGCAATACCTTAGTGAGCGTGTTCGTAAAGAACAAGATCAGACCCAACGCGAACCGGGTCCTGTAATTACCATTTCACGACAATATGGATGCTATGGAAGCGAGATTGCACGACTACTATCTGAACAGCTGAACACTACAATAAAAGAAAAGCGGGGAGAATACCAGTGGAAATGGATTGCAAAAGAGGTGTTAGATGAAGCTGCCAAGACCCTTGAAACTGACCCTTCAAAAATAGCGCATGTTTTCGCCGCCAACGAACGGTCCTTTTTTGAGGATATGGCCATTGCTTTTTCAATAAAACGATATGCCAGAGATCCTCAAATAAAAAGATTAATTAGCAATATTGTCAAAAAATATGCTGAACAAGGTCATGCAATCATTGTAGGCCGCGCAGGCTGCGTATTGGCAAAACACATTAAAAAATCATTGCATGTAAGATTAATAGCCCCTGATCAATACAGAATAAATCAAATAATGAAAAGGTTTAACCTTGATAAAAAAGCAGCTATTAAACGCATAAAAGAACGCGACCAACAACGCAAAAAATTTATGAAGTTTTACAAGGGAGATAAGCCTGAGGCCGAAATGTTTGATTTAATTTTAAATCGTGACAAATTATCGAATCAGGAAATTGTGCAAACAATAGAGCGCTGTGCAGAATTAAGAAAACTTACCTGAAAATTTAAGAATATAAAATGTCCCTGCAGAAACCTCTACAGGGACATTTTTTTGTTATTTCTCTTACAATTCTACATCACCATATGAAGTCTCAATTAGCACTTTTCCGGTTGGCGATTTGCCAATGGTTCCATCAATAGACAATGACATCATTCTGGAGTGGAAAGAGCCTTCGAAACGGTCTTTTGGATATTCCACATCGGCATAACTTCCATCGACTTTTAATGTATAAGATGCATTGCCGTCTATATTCATCTCGCAGTCGGTATAGCTAAGGTCAAGCTCTATGGTTTTAAAGTTGGCAGAGGTTTTACTTACTTCACACTCCCCAAAATTGGCGTCCAGCACAAAAGATTTTTTTACATAGCCTATCTCGATTTCAGCATATCGACTTGTAGCAGAAAAGTCCAGTATTTCATTGATCTCCCACTCATCGTACTTACTCATACTCAAACTCAACTGATCGATATCGCCAATGCGGTATTCAGAATAAGCACTCCGGCCCGATAGCACGCCTGCCTTTTTTATATTTATTTCTGAATAGCTTATATCAATCAATGCCTTATTTACATAACCAATTGTAACCTGGTCCATATAAGCCAATTGAAATTGATTATCTGGTGAGGCTAAAACATCAGATTTGAAGTTACTGTACCTCAGATCTAGATCTGCTTTACCTTCTAATTCCTCAAGATATAAATTACCATATTGTAAATCTATATTGGCCTGTATGTATGTTGGCGCTTTAATATCAATCCTGATTTCCAGGTCACTGCTATTTATCCGGCTTGGTAAATCAGTTATAACCGAGACTTCGTTCCCGCTCTGTTTCAAATTCACTTTTACTCCTTCGAATAGAGCCTTATCTCTCCGGCTGTCTCCTTCTACCTCAATGGTAACATTAATTTCTACCTGATCGGTGGTTGATTTTACAATATTCACGTCGCTAAAACGCGTCTCAACTATGAGTGAGTGGCCTTTTGCAACCTTATACACCTCTTTTTTACTGCGTTTAAGGTCATCGGCTTGTGCAGCAGCAAATGTAAATAAAAGTGCTACTGACAGTGCTGTGATTTTATAAAGATACTTTTTCATGGTTCTGGGTTTTATGTGATTTAATTCTTTTTGCTTCTTGTAGTTGCTCAACTATTTGCTTCATTACATTAATGCGCGTTTGGTAGTGCTTAATCATAGCATTAATTACGCGGGGATCGCCCGGATTTGCATCCAAATCCTTTTGCAGCTGTTTATAAAGCTTATCCATCTCCTTCAGGTCTTTTTCCATCTGTGCTTTTTCGACCTGCATATTATCACCGCTGAGCTTATCAATTGTATTACGCTGATGTTGAATTGTGGATACAAAATAAGCTTCTGCTTCAGCATATTTTGGCCCGGCATCAGCCAGGGTGGGTAGCTTTTGTGTTGGTTCGGCTATCCAATTGTCGTGAATATACAAACCGGATAATGTGACCAAAAATGCTATAACTGCAGCAGCTGCGGCATACCTGAGATATATTACCGTCCGGTTTTTCTGACGGGGCAATTTTGCCAGGAACCGGGCTTCGTGGCCGGCACGAGGCTCTTCGCTATCGAAAGCTGCTCTGTTTTTCTTTATATATTCCTCTATATTGCTCATAATTTAATGTTTTTGTCCAATTTTTAACTTAATGTTTGCATCTTTTCTTTTACTTTCACCTGCAATTTTTTTCTTGCTCTAGCATATTGCGAGCGTGAAGTTGAATTGGTTATATTTAATATTTGACTAATCTCTTCATGATCGTAGCCTTCGAGTAAATAGAGCGATAAAACTGCTCTGTAATTATCTGGCAATTCATTTATACAGGCTTTTACATCATTAATACTGAGGTCAAATTGCATTTCATTATCATCTTCTTCTGGTTCATCTTTAATCACATCAGGTGTCTCAAATTCAACCTTTCTCTTTCTAAGCGCGTCGAGCGATCGGTTTACAACTATGCGTCTTAGCCATGCTCCAATGGGTACTTCACCTTTATAAGTATCCAGTTTTTCAAATGCAGTAATAAACGATTCCTGCATTATATCCTCAGCTTCCTGTGTATCTTGCACAATGCGTAAACTGGCATTATACATTTGTTTATAGAAAAGCTGGTACAACTCGAACTGAGCTTTCCGGCTGCCTTTCCGGCACTGTTTGACAAGCTTTGCGTGCACATTGAGCTGTCGATTGTCTACTTTTGTTTTGCTCATTTCTGTATGTATGACGTTAATTATTTTTGAACGCTGCGTCGCGTTGCATTTTTTTCTTCAATTTTAAATCTTAATGTTTTACGAAAACCCTTTGTATCTTCCACCAGTAGCGTATGCCAACCTTTTTCGGGTGTTATGCCAATTTGATGGTAATTACTGGTTTTTGTAATAAAACGATCATCAAGATACCAAAATAAAATCGAATTTGCATATCGATGTACAGCCTGAAATACTACTTCCTGTTGCTTACCGCTCAAATCGTATGGTATCACCAATTTCGCACCTGAATGTGGATATACAAATGCTATTGGGTTATGATCCTGACCTGTTTTCCGGCAAGCTCCCGACAAAGGTGGTAAAGGGTTATAGCGACTGTGTCTGCGCTGATAGAACCACTCCATTCCCGGTGGTAAAACAAACCATGTTGTGTCCACAATATTATCAGGTGCACACTGTACAAAATAGCGCTCTTTAAGGTCTTCTGAAAGCATTACCGGACGGCAATACCGGCATTTCCCTGTACGTAAACTACGGTGTGGAATATGCATTTGCCTGGTTTTACTGCAATAGTCTCCTGCCGGCATACCACTTAGTTTACATATTTCAGTGCTTTTCATATCATCCCAGGGAACAGGGAACCAGGTTTCAGCTGCCGGCAGCAGTCTGAAAGCATCGAAAAGTACAGGTCCTGCTTTAAGCACACCCACCAAACCGTCTCGCGCTTCTCCATCGGCATTCCCGACCCAAACGCCAACTGTATATTCGGGATCCAAACCAATGGCCCAGGCGTCTCTAAATCCGTAGCTTGTGCCCGTTTTCCAGGCCAGCCTGCGCGATGATGAAAATTGCTGCCACCTCCCCTCGCCCACAGGCCTTTCTAACTTTCGCATAGCTTCAAGTGTGTACCAAACAGCGCCGGCGGTTAAGGGAGGTTCATCATATACTCTTTCATCATTTTTGCTACTGGAAAAACTTAACTTGTGGTAATTTTTTTCATTATAGCGCCCCGATAACCTGGGGTACTCTACTAACAGCCTTCCCAAACCGGCATACATCCCTGTCAGGTTAAACAAGGTAGCATCTGCTCCGCCCAAAATCAATGACAGTCCGTAATGTGTAGATGATTTGTTCAATGAAGTCATCCCGATTTCTTTTAACCTGCGATGAAACCGATCGACACCAAACCTCCTGAGCAAACGTACCATGGGCACATTCAATGAGCGTGACAATGCCTCTGATGCAGGTACCGCACCGAAATACTCATTACTGTAATTTTTTGGGCTGTAACCGGAATAATTCACGGGTAGGTCTTTGATCAGTTCATCTGGGGCAATAAATCCTTCTGATAGTGCTCCTGCGTATAAAAATGGTTTCAACAATGAACCTGTGCTGCGTAGAGATTGAATTACATCGACCTGTACTCCAGGGGTTTTTGTGTCTCCTGCATTACCAATATAACCTAACACCTTACCAGTGCGTGTTTCAGCTACAATAATTGCAATATTTCTTACCATTTGCCGGGCATATTGCTGCTGGTATCTTGCAGCTAAATGCGCTAATCGTTTTTGTAAAAGGGGATCAATACTGACAACATAACGGTTTGAACTTCGCTTCCCTTCAAGTCGCTCAATGTGCTGAGCCAAATGCGGCAAAGCCCTGGGCATACTGTAAAACCTATCTGGCAAAGGTTCATCAAGCGCTAGCTGCCAGGTAAGTGAATCGATTATTGTTTCTTCATACAATTTTTCCAGCAAGCTATTGCGTTTTTTCTCCAGGCGGCTCTGATTGCGACCCGGAAAAATAAGTGCAGGAGAATTAGGCAGCACAGCAAGTAAAGATGCTTCTGCCCATGACAACTGATCGGGGCTACGTCCGAAATAACGCCATGATGCGGCTTCAAATCCCACCACATTGCTACCGTAAGGAGCCCTGGCAGCCCATAAACCTAAAATTTCTTTTTTTGAGTACCGAAGCTCAAGTCGCAATGCAATCAACATTTCAAGCAATTTCTCGCCAATGGACCTGGGTGCTTTTTTACGGCCTAGCCGGGCCAATTGCATGGTTAGGGTTGAAGCCCCGCTAACTTTACGCATATAGCGCACATTTAGCCACAAAGCCCTTGCAACAGCAATTGGATCAACTCCCGGATGGTGATAAAACCGTTTATCTTCAAAAGTCAGAATAGCTTTTTCCAGTTTTTCCGGAACATCAAGTGTGGGTGAAAAACGCCACTGATCATCTGCTGCAAGAGTTGCGTTCATTAGCACCCCACGCTCACTAAAAATAAGTTGAGCGTAGTTGTTACTGTAGTCTAAAAATTTATGCGAAAAAATAAAAAATAAAAGAAGCACAGCCGAGCCTATTATTATGCTCCAGGTCTTTATTTTTGCATTATTGATAGATTTCATAAACCAAACAACCGGTTAAAACCGTTAAATTAAAAATTATCCGGGCATTTTTATGCTAACAAAGGTATAATCAATCGTCGATTGTTATAATTTTGTAATAAATTGATTTTATATAGTTTTATCATTTCATTTAAAGAGATCCAAAATATGCCTACTAAACTCAGCGTTAAATCCATACTAATAATATTTACTGTCCTTACTGCTTTGGCAACATGCAACGATATTCCTGAGGGCCGAAAAACCATTTCACGAAAAAAAGCCCAACCTTCAAAAAAACATTTGGACATAACCAAACCCAAAGTCAACTACAAAATTGTCCCGGGTAAAGAGATTACCTTTGAATGGAAATGGAAAGATGTTAAAAAAAGTGACAGTGTGGTTTGGTATGCCAACAAAACACGCATTGCAAAACTGAGTAAAGGTGAAAAAGTTGTTGTACCTACAGACCTGCCCGTTGGCATACAACATTTTATTTTACGCAGTTATTTAAATGATAAGCAAAGCAGTGATCAGGTACTTGTAGAAGTACTTTCCGAAATCACTCCTGAAAAAACCAGGGCCCGTATTGTGCAAAAGCTTTATCATGACCCTGGGGCTTATACACAAGGACTGGAAATTCATAAGGATTTTATTTACGAAAGCACAGGCCAATACAAGGAAAGCTCCATGCGCAAGATTGATATTGAAACCGGAAAAGTTATTGACATTATCAATTTAAAAGATGATATTTTTGGGGAGGGCATGACAGTAATTGGCGATAAAATCTATCAACTTACCTGGCAGTCGAACACTGGATTTGTCTACGATGTAAATTCATTTAAACAATTGTATGAATTCGTCTATCCGACTGAAGGATGGGGTTTGACCAATGACGGAGAATCGCTCATTATGAGCGACGGCTCGTACAGGCTTTACTATATCGACCGTGAATACTTCACAGAAACACGCCAAATTTCTGTATATGACCAAAATGGACCGGTTTCCCGGTTAAATGAACTGGAATACATTAATGATAAAATTTTGGCCAATGTATATGGAGAAGATTTTGTTTTGATGATAGACCCGGCTACAGGTAAGGTATTACAAGAAATTGACTTAAGCATGCTAAAAGAAAAAGCAAAATTACCTGCTAAGGCAGATGTTCTTAATGGCATAGCATGGGATGCAGACAATGAAAAACTATACGCTACCGGAAAATACTGGCCTGTGATGTTCGAAATTACAGTTGAAGGTATTAACCGATGAGTATAAACCAAACTATAGAAGGATGAAACCAAAACATAAAGCCCAGGCCGGCACGTTTGAATCGAGTGACATCATGGTGCTTATTGAACCCATAAACGATGGTGAAGAAAACTCAATTGAACTCTCTTCGAATGTAGACAAACACTTTTCGCAACAAATAAAAAATGCGATAAACCAGGTTTTAGAAGCATACGATATAAGTGGCGTCCATCTTATTGCCAAAGATAAAGGTGCACTTACGCCTACAATCAAAGCGCGTGTAGAGACTGCTGTAAAAAGATCGCTTGACATGCAAAAAGGAACTTTGCAATAAAAATTTAGAGTTTACTATGAACACACACAACATAAAAAAACGCAGGAGCATGCTATATATTCCGGGCAATAATCCGGCCATGTTGCAGCAAGGAGGAGTTTACGGAGCCGACAGTGTATTGCTTGACCTGGAAGATGCGGTGGCATTGAACCAAAAAGATGCGGCCCGTATTCTTGTTCGTAATATGCTCAAAGAAGTTGACTACTACGGTTGTGAAATCACCATCAGAGTGAATCACATCAATACACCGTTTGGAGTAGCGGACCTTGAAGAGATCGTTCCATTGCAGCCCGATGCCCTGCGGCTTCCAAAAACCGAAACCGTTGAGGAACTAAGCAAGGTTCTTAAAATAATTGAAGAAATTGAAAATCGTTATGGCCTGACTCATGATAAAATGAAAATACACGTGATGATTGAATCTGCCCTTGGCGTACAAAACGTGTATGAACTGGCTTCCCACTCCCCAAGAATAGACGCCATAACCATAGGTGGTCAGGATCTTACGGCCGACATGCAAATCGAGAAATCTAAAGACAACTATGGAATTGACTATGCACGTAAACGGATTGTAATGGCATCAAAAGCTACTAAAATAGATGCCATGGACACGATTTATGCCGATGTTGAAGATGAAGAAGGTCTTAGGGAAGAAACCGCATACATAAAAAAGCTGGGTTTCACAGGCAAAGCAGTCATCAATCCACGACAAATAAGTATTGTAAATGAAGTTTTCACACCTACCGATACAGAAATACGCAAAGCATACCGTATTGTAAAAGCCTACTATGAAAACAAAGCCAAAGACCTCGGTGTATTCGCCGTCGACGGCAAAATGGTTGATGCGCCTGTAGTTACAAGGGCAATGCACACACTGGCATTGGCCGACATTGAAGTAGAACCGGTCAAATAATAAAAAATGATAAAAAACGCCCTTAACATAGAAATACCAGAATATTTGGAAGGCCTTGGCAAACTTGAACCCTATCAGGGTGTATGGAATAAGCTACAAAAAGGCTGGATGGACGAGCAAACTGTACCGCCAGCCATTAAGGCGCGGTTACCCCACAGCTCCAAAATGCACAACAACCTGGAAGAAGCCATTTTAAAATGTAATCCCAGAAATGGCATGACCGTCTCTTTTCATCATCACTTAAGGGGTGGCGACTGTATTCTGATACAAGCCATAACGATATTGGCAAACATGGGTATTAAAGATATAACCCTGGCTTCATCATCCCTTACTTCAGCACACGAATCCGTTTTACCTTATATCGAAGATGGCACAATCACACAGATTTACAGCTCAGGTATCAGGGGAACAATAGGTGAAGCATGTGCAAAAGGGGTTTTACAAAAACCTTTTGTCATTCACTCACATGGTGGGCGTGTACGAAGTGTACAAACAGGAAAAATACAAATAGACTTAGCCATAATTGCAGCCTCAGCAGCCGATGAAGAAGGAAATGCAACCGGCACGCATGGCCCTTCAGCTTTTGGGTCTATGGGATATGCCATGATTGATGCCTGGTATGCCAAACAGGTGGTTATTGTAACAGACAACCTGGTCGATTACCCTTGTGTACCGCCTTCAATCAGGCAGAACTATGTAGATTACGTAGTAGCCACAGATACCATTGGCGATGCAAAGAAAATTGCCTCTGGTACAACACGCATTACAAAAGCTCCACTTGACTTAAGAATTGCTCGTATCGCTTCTGATACCATTATAAATTCTGGTTATTTCAAAAACGGAATTTCCTTTCAGGTTGGCGCCGGAGGTGCTTCATTGGCAGTGGCCCGGTTTATTCGTGAAGCAATGAAAAAACACAACATTAAAGGCTCATTTTTACTGGGTGGTGTTACATCGTATGGAGTCGATATGTTAAATGAAGGTTTATTTCATGCTATTTTCGATGTACAATCATTCGATGCAGCTGTGAGCAGCTCACTTAAAGAACATCCATATCACATTGAAATACCTGCCGGGCTTTATGCCAATCCTTTCAATTGCGGCTGCATGATTAATAAACTCGATGTAGTTGTGCTGGGTGCGCTGGAAGTCGATGTCAACTTCAATGTGAACGTCATTACAGGCTCAGAGGGCGAAGTAAGAGGTGCTTCAGGCGGACATTCTGATACTGCAGCAGGCGCTAAACTTACAGTGGTAGTGTGCCCCTCGTTTCGCGGACGATTACCCATTATAAAGAAAAATGTAAACAATGTAGTTACACCCGGTGAAAGTGTTGATGTTGTTGTAACAGAACGTGGTATTTGTGTGAACCCAAAAAACAAAGAGCTCAAAGCAAATCTATTGGAAGCAGGAATGCATGTCAGAGAAATTGCTGACCTGGAAAAAGAGGTTGATAAAATTACGGGTACACCTGCAAAAATTGAACATACAAACAAAATCGTGGGCGTAATAGAATACAGAGATGGCACCATAATAGATACCATCAAACAAATCAAAGTTTGATAAAAATAATGTATGACTCAAACACCGCTAGAGAAAGTACTCGCAGCCAGAGAATCAATTCATGCCATAAAACACGCTTTGATTCAGCAATACAAACTGCCGGTTGTGAGTATGGCGCTCAATATAGCCGGGTGGCCCAAAACAGACAGGCAAAAAAGAAAGTTTTTCTTCCACACGCTGAACAAATTGCATGAACACCTCTATGCCAACAGGTTACCTGTAAGTCCGCAAACAGCTAAAATAATTGACAACGACAACGGCTTAACTTTCATAGCCTGTATCAATGCACCGGAAGACTCAGCACAGATAAAAATAATCTCAGAGCGTTTTGAAGCTAATCAAGTGCTTGGCCGTTTTATAGACGTGGATGTAATTGATGAATCCGGAGAAATCGTGAGCAGTGAAAAACAAAAAGTATGTTTTTTCTGCGGGCAGTATCCTGCAATAGATTGTATGCGCAATCAACGACACACTACAGAAGAATTAAAAAAATTCCAGCAGAATAAGATTCAAGATTTTTTGATTGGCAACCATAGAAAAAATCAAAGCCACAAACTTACAGAACTAACAATTTATGCGCTTTTCACTGAAGCTTCACTGCATCCTAAACCCGGCCTGGTAAGCCCATTCGACAATGGGGCGCATAACGATATGGACTTCAATACATTTTCACGGTCTATATCAGCACTGTCTCCAATATTTAATCAATTCTATTTAAAATGCCTTGATCCTAATCAAAATCTTACGATCGAAGATATGCGGATTTGGGGTATACAGGCAGAAAAAAAGATGAATGCTGCTACAGAAGGAATTAACACCCACAAAGGCGCTATATTTCTGATGTTGCTTGTGGGTAAAATCATCACAGATATTATTAAAACAAATGAGTCAATATCTATACAGGCAATAAAAAATGGGCTGAAAAACTACAATAAACATATCGAAAACGACAAGGCACAGGTCTATGAGCAAACGCATGGCAATATTGTTCAAAAAGCCTTTCCACAATTGAAAGCAGGCATCAGACAACAGGTGATGGACGGCTTACCTGCAGTTTTTCAGGGTGGAATTATACCCATGTATACCAGGCATTTCAGTCCGCAGCAAAAAATCGAAGAGCTAAGCGCCACTCTAAAAATAAGCCTGTTAAGCATTATGGAACAAAATATTGATAGCAATATAATTCACAGAGGTGGCCCAGAGCTCCTGAAAATACTTAAACAAAAAGCCAAGGAAAGTAAAGTTGCTCTGCTCGAAAAACAAAACCATACATACAACGAATTCTGCAAATGGACAAAAAATAAGAATCTATCTCCTGGAGGATCAGCAGACCTTTTGGCCCTAACGATTTTCATTTACCTTTGTACCATTAACCCATTATTAAAGCCCTATGAGTTTTGAAAATGCTGACTTTCGTGAGGAAGTGCTCGATATAGAAAATCCTTTTGATGTAAAGTTTGTTTCCAAATTTCTTAAGAAACTTGATTTTGACTATACGCCAGAAGATGTGGATTATACAATGGTGCTTTATACACTAAACGATGATATTATAGGCACCGGATCATACCAAAACCACGTATTGAAGTATGTGGCGGTAGCTCCTGATTACCGTTCTTCTGCCGCCTTCTCACAAATTGTGACACATTTAATGGATAAACTCCTTACAGAATATAAAAACATATTTGTATACACACTTCCGCGAAACACTAAAGTATTTGAGGGTCTTGGGTTTACAGAAATAGCAACTGCACCTCCCCTTTTCTCTGTGCTGGAATTTGGCTATGAAAACATAAAAACCTACCAGCAATATTTGCGCAAGCAAAAACAGGATGTATCAACGGGACCAGTCTCTGCTATTGTTGTTAATTGCAATCCTTTTACAAACGGACACAAATATTTGATTGAAAAAGCTGCGCAGGAAAGCAGAATTCTGTATCTTTTTGTAGTGGAGGAAGACCGTTCAAGCTTTCCTTTTGAAGTAAGATGGGAACTAATAAAAAAAGGTATAGCACACCTTCAAAATGTTTTTATGCTTAAAGGGGGCGATTACGTTGTTTCGGGGACCATTTTCCCCTCCTATTTTTTAAAAAATGAAAACCCCGGAATGATAGCTGAAAAACAGGCAGAGCTGGATATCCGAACTTTCATCAAATACATCGTTCCCGTTTTAGGTATCACACGGCGTTATGTGGGTACAGAAAATTATGATGCCACCACCCTCGCCTACAATAATGCCATGAAAGCACTCTTGCCACGTGCAGGTGTGAAGTTAATCGAAATTGACCGGAAAAAGGCAGCAACCACTACAGGTGAAACCAGTGTCATAAGTGCATCAAAAGTACGTCAGGCCATAAAAGACGATCGCCTTTCTGAAATTGAAGAATTTTTGCCAGAGTCAACCAGGAATTATCTCAAAAGCAATGAAAGTGAGTGTATAAAAGCTAAAATAAAATCTTCCAATACACGGCATTAAGCAATCGCACCTTCTGCATCAATACCGTACACTGTACAGGAAAAACGTACAATTCGGTTATCCATACATATCCACTAAATAACTGTATATCTAGGCATTAACTGAAATGGCATGTGTTTAGTTTGGTATTCATATCTATAAACCCTTAAAACGACATTATGAAAAATTTAAAATTAATGCTTCCGTTTCTCTTTCTTTTCTTATTGTATTTTGGTTCAACACAGGCACAAAATGTCGATCGTGTAAAATCCATTGTAAAAGAGTTATCATCAAAAAAGTACCATGGGAGATGCTACACACACCGGGGAGCCGAAAAGGCCGGCAAATACATTCAATCTGAATTCGAAAAATCAGGATTACAGCCTGTTAATGGAAAATGGAAACAACCATTTAGCTTCGATCTGAATCAGATCATAAAAGTTAAACTAAAAATCGATGGACAAAAATTAATCCCGGGGGCTGATTACGTTGTAAGAAGAAATAGTCCTGGTATTAAAGGAAACTGGGACCTCACTATGATTGAAGCCCAACACTTAAAAAATCCGGAGAAAATGGCTTCTCTGATTCAAAAAATCGATTTAGAGAATCAATTTATGGTTGTTGATCTTGATGATTTAAGAAAAAACCGTGAAATGTACGACTCTGCAGCAAAAATCTTATTTGGCAGCGCGGCCGACAAATTTATTCTGCTTCAGGAAGATGCAATCAAAGATTATGTGGTATATGGCCGCAAAAAAAGCGAAAAAGTTGTCATTAATATCAGAAAGCAAGCATTTAACAAGTCGGCAAAAAAACTGGAGTTGAGACTTAAAACAGAATTCAACAACATAACTACAAATAATGTGATGGGCATGCTGCAAGGTAAAGCAGAGCACGATTCGATTATCATTGTTTGCGGACATTATGACCATCTTGGAGAAATGGGTCCAAAAGCATTTTACCCGGGTGCTGACGACAATGCATCTTCAACGGCTGCAATGATAGAACTCGCTCATTTTTTGACTGGTCAAAAAACAAAACCGGAAAAAAGTATTCTGTTCGTAGGTTTCAGTGGCGAAGAAGCCGGATTAATAGGTTCTAAATATTTCACAGAAAACTTACCCATTGCGGAGTCACGCATCAGTTATGTGATAAATATGGATATGATTGGTTTCGGGAAGGCCGGATTGCAGGTTTGGAATGGAAAAAATGAACCACGGCTTGTAAAGCAGCTAAAGACAATAAATAATCATGGCCAATTGGTTGACACACTAATCATAAAAGAAAACACACCAAACAGCGATCATTATTATTTTACAGAGCACGATATACCAGCGATTTTTCTTTCAACAGGATTAGCGCCCTCAAAACATTATCATACGGTATATGATACATTTGATAATACTGACTTTGGGCGTATGAAAGAAATTATTCAGTTGGTAGCCGGGCTGGTAAATACCGATCAAAAATTATCGGTAAAAAAATAAAAAGGGACTATCAGAAAAAATCGTTTTACATTCCTTCTCTGTCAACTGATGGAGAAGGAATTTTCGCACATAATATTTATTGCATGAGTGCTATTACAACCTCATACAACTTTGCTAACAGGTACGCACACAAATATCTCTATGCAAGAAAAAATCCTGCAAAAGCGAATACAGACATTTTCAGACAGCCCCTTGTTAATTAGGCGTTATTTTCGTCATTCAGATCGTCAAAATCTACGTCGGTAAATTTTTCGGTTGCCCCCTCTTTCCCTTCGCTTTGGTCTTCGTGGTTATCTTTCGGTTTTAGCTCAGGTTGGTTGGCTCTGATGTATTCAACAACTTCTTCCAATCCTTCAGCAAACTTGTCAAAGTCCTCTTTGTAAAGAAATAGTTTATGCTTCTCGTAGTAAAAAGTACCGTCCTGGTTAAACTTTTTCTTACTTTCTGTGATGGTCAGGTAGTAATCATTCCTGCGTGTAGCCTTTACATCAAAAAAGTAAGTCCGTTTACCGGCTCTAACTGCTTTGGCATAAATCTCTTCTCTCCCTTTGTCTTTGCCGTTTGCTTTGTTCTCAAATCCTTCCATTATTCAAACATTTTCAATTTCAACAATCATTGACAAAAATAGAAATTATTTTTTGTTTAGAACATTAAAGAATAAAAATCGGCATAAAACTATTATTATTGGTATAAAGTCAGCTTTGTTCCTGGCTTTCTGTTTTTATGCAACTTTAAAATCCACGAATTAGCTTGTCCTACAATATAATTTGAATGATTTTAATAAAAATATCAGCTGATATGCTGATGATAAAGACATTTCCATTACTTTTGCAGTTCAACAAAGGAAATTGAAGGAGTATGATAAGCAGAAGGTTACTCAGAATAAAAAACATGCACATCGTTTATGCATGGTTACGCAACCCTGAAGGTTCTATAGAACAGTACCATAAAGAGTTACAAAAAAGCATTACGAGCTTTGAAGATCTTTACTATACTTTTTTTCAGCTACTCATAGAAATACACAACTATCTTTTGCAGGAAATTGAGCGCAAAAAAGCAAAACACCTGCCCACAGAAGAAGAGTTAAATCCCAATATGCGCTTCATAGAAAACCCTGCTATGCAGGCAATTGTAAATGACGAACAAATCCAAAGTTATGTGCGCAATAATCATGTTACATGGAATGACAATACCGACCTTGTAAAAAAGCTGGCGCATGAAATTGAGGAAAGCAATTTTTACAATCGATATATGGTGCGAGAAGAAGAACCAGATCATAAAGCGCATAAAGAAGTTATAATAACGATTCTTACTGACATAATTGCCGCTTCAGATTTGGTTTTTGAAGCACTTGAAGAAAAATCTGTCTACTGGAACGACGATATTGAACTTGTGCTGAGTATGAATATCAGAACTGTAGAAAGAATAAAAAGAACCTATCGACTTAAGCCCATGAAGCTGTTTAAGAATGAGGCTGACAAGGAGTTTGTTTACGCTCTTTTCCAAAAAACCACAGCACACTTTAAAGACCACCAGGAAATTATAAAAAAGACCGCCAGCAATTGGGAGCTTGACAGAATTGCGTTAATGGACAAAGTGATTATAGCTCTGGGTATCACTGAGCTTCGGAATTTCCCTGAAATTCCTGTCAGGGTGACACTCAACGAGTATATTGAAATGGCCAAATTCTATTCCACAGAGAAAAGCAATACCTTTGTTAATGGAGTTTTAGATAAAATTGTACTCCAACTAAAAAATAATAATGAACTGAACAAAATTGATGGTTCAATTTTTGATAAAGACAAAAACAACCATTAAATTATTGAAATTATGATACGGATCACAGGATTAATATTCATTATTTTACTTGCATTTGGATGTAACAGTGGAGACAAAGAGACTGTTACCGCTGACATGGTGAAAAACCCTGTTAGTGGTAAAGGTAATGACCAAAATGCAAAAATGCCTGAAATTACTTTCGTTGATGAAAATAGTGATAACCCATTATATTTCGATTTTGGAGTTATCATACAGGGAGAAGTTGTTACCCATACATTCCGATTCAAGAATACTGGAAAATCAGACCTCTTAATACGTTCCACAAGTTCAACCTGTGGTTGTACAGTATCATCTTATACAAAAAAACCGGTTCCTCCAGGCGAAACCGGAAAAATCGATGTCACTTTTTCCAGTGGTGGTCGTAAGGGGCGCCAGCATAAAGCTGTCACAGTGCTTACAAATGCACAACCAGCGTCAAAAAAATTAGTAATCGAAGCAAATGTTGTAGTACCAAATTAAAATAAACTTTATGGACATTTTATTAATGATGTCGCCAGAAGGCGAAACCGGAGGTTTAGGGGCATTTCTACCCCTGCTGATCATAATTGTAATTTTTTACTTTTTCATGATTCGCCCTCAAATGAAGCGACAAAAAGAAGCTCGCAAATTCAGAGAAAACATTCAAAAAGGCGATAAAGTACTTACAATTGGTGGTATTTATGGAAAAGTAACTGATGTAAGTGAAAAACATGTTGATTTAGAAATCTCAGACAATACCAGAGTTAAAGTTGACAAAACTGCACTGGTAAAAGACACTAGCGAAATTGCAAACGCAAATCGCTAATTGCAGAAAAACTAAATCTTTAAGAAGCTTATAATTCAAAGCTGCTTGTTTGGTAAAACCTTTAAGTTTTATCACTGGCAGCTTTTTTTATAATACCATTTTAAGAGTAACCCCATCAAAACTCGTAAGGTTTTCTTATATTCGCTTAAAAAAATACTCGTGGCAGTAGAAAAGAAAAGTAATAAAAAAGAACCAAAAATAGATAGCTGGCTGAACCAGCTAAAAAATATTGATCGCAGAATTCCCATTTTCCTGATTTTCATTGCGATTAGTGCTTTTCTGTGGTTGATGAATGCCTTATCGAAAGATTACATTACAGAAATTGATTGCCCTGTTGAATTTTATAATATTCCGGACAATTACGTTATGATTGGCGAAATACCTGCAGAAGTACAGCTTCAGGTTTCAGGACGCGGATTCACATTACTCAAATATACCCTTGGGTCTATTGCATTGCCATTTAACCTCGACTTGCAGTCGTATTTTTCTGGCAACCAGGAAGATCAGGAAAATGTACACTTTCAGTACTACCTTTCCAGTAAAAAGGAGCAATTCGAGCGTTTCCTGAACGACGAAATAAAAGTTTTAGATGTCAGGCCTTCAACGCTGCGGCTGCATTTCGATAAACTACATAAAAAGAAAATTGGCATTAAACCAGCAACCAATTTTTCATGGGCACCCCAATACAGGCAAAAAGGAAACCTTTTAACAACACCTGACTCCGTTATAGTTAATGGTCCCAAAACAAAACTGGATACACTGGATTACATTAAAACAGAACTCATTATAGATGAGCAAATAAAGAAAAACAAATCATACACGGCTGATTTAATAGCTCCTGAACAGTGCAATCTTATGCGTAAAAAAGTCAGAATAGATTTGCGCACAGAGCAGTTTACCGAAAACACCATACAAGTGCCAATCAGCATTACTAATAAACCCGACTCCATAAACCTCACAATTTTCCCAAATAAAATAAATATAACCTATCTTGTTTCGTTTGAAGATTATGAAATTATTGATGCCAGTGATTTCCAGGCAGCCATAAACTATAAAGAAATTGAAAAACAAAATGAGCCGCAAGAATTGAATATAAATTTACTCTTTGTCCCTGAAGAGGCTAAAATTTTGCGCTATTGGCCCCAGAAGGCCAGATTTATTATCAACGAAAAATAATCTCTTTACATGTTAAAAATAGGTCTCACCGGAGGAATAGGTTCTGGCAAAAGCTTGGTAGCCAGGGTATTTGAAGAACTATTCGAAATTCCCGTATTTTATGCCGATCATGTCGCAAAAAATTTGATGAGCACAGACAATAACCTACAGGAAAACATAATTCAATTATTGGGAAATGAAAGTTACACAGCAAACGGAACGCTCAATAAACCTTTTGTGGCAAAAAAAATATTTAATAACCCCGAATTACGCACTGAACTAAATAAGCAGGTCCACAAAAAAGTAAGAGACACATTTAATATATGGGTTTCCAAACAAAAAACCGGCTACATCCTGCATGAAGCAGCCATATTAATTGAAAGCGGTTTTCATAAACAAATGGACCAAATTATTAATGTGGTAGCAAACGAAAATATAAGAATCGAACGAATCCGCAAACGTGACAAATTGTCAAAGGAACAGATTTTGCAAAGAATGGAAGCGCAACTCGGAGACGAAGAGCGTAATAATTATGCTGATTTCATAATTATAAATGATAACAAAAACAGTATAACGTCGCAGGTAAAAAAAATACATTTAAAACTTTTAGCTCATGGGTAAATTTGGGAAATGGATTGCAGGCGGACTTGGATGGGCTCTCTTTGGTCCCCTGGGAGGTATTGTAGGATTTGTTGCAGGAGCCTACCTGGAAAAAGAAGCTGAACCATCGCAAAAAGGCCGAAGGGCAACCACAACTGGCGGATACGCCATGACACTACTCGTGCTTACTGCAGCCGTAATGAAAGCCGATGGTAAAGTACTTAAGTCAGAACTCGATTACGTAAAAAGATATTTCATGCAGGCATTTGGCGCCGATGCAGCATCAGAAGCGCTGCGCATGCTCAGAGATATATTAAAGCAGAACATTCCGCTTAATGAAGTTTGCGCCCAAATCGAGGCCAACATGGATTATGCTTCGCGTACCCAATTGCTACATTTCTTATATGGAATTGCCCAGGCCGATGGTCAAATTGACAAATCTGAGCAAAAAGTGATAGATGAAATCGGGTATCGCATTGGCGTATCAGCCGGAGACATTGGCTCTGTAAGGTCTATGTTTGTTAAAAATACAAACTGGGCATACGATGTATTGGACGTTAAGTCTGATGCATCAAACGAAGAGGTAAAAAAAGCCTATCGGAAAATGGCTGTCAAATACCACCCGGATAAGGTTTCTCATTTGGGAAAAGATTTCCAGCAAAAGGCAAAAGATAAGTTTCAAAAACTTTCGGAAGCTTATGAGACTATTAAGAAAGAGCGCAATATGAATTAGCAAAAAGAAAACACAAAACTTTTTGAAAAATTTGATTCCTACAAACCATCATAATTCTATCTTTGTCGCACAAAATAAAAGCTACTATTATGTTAAAAGATATTTTAGCCATTACCGGTGAGCCCGGATTGTACAAGTTAGTGTCGAAGACACCAAAAGGTGTAATTGTTGAAAATATTGAAACAGGGAGAAGAATGCCATTTTACGCGGCTGCTAAAATTAGTGCCCTCGAAGATATTGCAATTTTCACTGAAGATGATGATTTACCTTTGAAAGATGTTTTCAAGGCCATTAGTGATAAAGAAAATGGTGGCCCGTCCATCAATCATAAATCTTCAAAAAATGAACTTATTTCATACTTCCAGGAAGTAATTCCTGATTATGATGAGGATAGAGTTTATCCTAACCACATTAAAAAGGTAATTAACTGGTACAATTTGCTGCAAAAACACGACATGCTTGACTTTAGTGAACCAGAATCTGAAGAGGAACAAAAAGAAAACGAAACCGGAGAATCAAATGAGGATAACCAAAAATAATATATAACCAGGGTTATGAAAAAAACTGTCTTTTCATGAGACAGTTTTTTTATATAAATTTTTTAATTGAACATATGTTCATTATATTTGTATAAAATTTACAATATGATAACTGCAATTACAGCAAAAGACAAAAACACGACAGCTCACCTTGATGAGCGTTTTGGACGTTGCCCATATTTCGCCATATACGATCATAATACGGGCAAAACTGAGTTTATCGAAAATCCTTACAGAGATGATCAGGGTGGCGTAGGCACACGGGTAGTAGAGCTTTTGGCCAACAAAGAAGTAACCCAGGTGGTTGCTACAGAATTTGGACCTAAAGCACAAGCACTATTAGAACAATTAAAAATTCAAATGATTGTACCAGCCGATCAAAGCCAAACGGTTGAACATATCATAAACAATATGAATTAAAAAAAGGAGGTAATTATGCCAGGCTTAAATCATAGAGGACCGGAAGGAGAAGGTCCAAGAACAGGCAGAGGCCTTGGAAACTGTGGCAAACCTGCAGAATCTCAGGCAAATACTGAAACAACATCCAGAGACACATTTCAGCCAGGCCGAGGACGAGGACTGGGACGCAGAAAGCCTGCAGGCCGCGGAAGAGGCTTAGGCAGAGGCTTACGTAACGGCCGCGGAAGAAATATTTAACAGAATAAAAAGCTGCTCCCCGAACATTTCAATATCAAAGCGTAATTTGCTGGCAGAGCAAGATACGCTATATTTGGTTCACACACACTAAATTCATTTCATAGTTGATTATTTCACTGGGAGCAGCTTTTTTTAAAGGTTCCATATGCAAACAGACTGCTTTTTTTGTCACCTGCGAACACTTGAGAAACAAATTAAAAAATTTGCCCCGCCTGAAGATGTAAGAAAACAGCTTGTGGGCGAATTTATTGATAAATATACCGGACTGCAGAAACAATACAATCCGTATGCTGCTGCTGCGATACACGCCATGATTCGCAAATACCTTAAAGTAGAGGATCCGTACGAATCAGAAAAGGCTGAAAGTAACCGCAAAGCGCTTGAAATAGTAAAGGAATGGCGTAAAAACCTAGACCAAACCTCATACAAAGCATATCAGGCCATAAAATTGGCATTGGCAGCCAACATCATTGATTTTGGTCCCGGACATAAATTCGATATTGCCATTGATATAGGTAAATTACAAAAACAGGAGCTTGCCATTGATGATTCCAGCTCCTTATTCAATAGCATTAAAAACAATACTAAAGTGCTCTATCTGGCCGATAATGCCGGAGAAATAGTTTTCGATAAACTATTTCTGGAACAAATCGCCTATGCAGATATTACGGTCGCCGTAAGGGGTTTTCCGGTGATTAACGATGCTACCATGAAAGATGCCAGTATTGCCGGCCTGCAAGATTTAGCTAAAGTTATTCATAACGGAAACGATGCCCCTTCTACTCTGCTCGACCGCTGCAGTGCCGAATTCATGAATGCATATCGCGAAGCTGATGTTATTATTGCCAAAGGTCAGGGTAATTTCGAGGGACTGATGTTTGAAAAAGATCCTAGAATTTATTTTGCGCTGGTGACAAAATGCGAAGTGATTGCGAACTTTATAGGTATTGAAAAAAACAAAACGGCATTACTTAACAGTAGGCGCATTGACAAAACAAAAAAGTAAGCTTAATAAATAAGCAAGCACCCAAAAAAAACATAAAAAAGTGAAAAGAATAGTTGTCGCAAGCGGAAAAGGAGGCACAGGTAAAACTACCATTTCAGCGGGCTTACAATATACTGCCCCGCAATATTATGGTAAGCCAGCTACTTTAATGGATTTTGATGTGGAGGAACCAAACGATCATTTGTTCTTTAATAACCTCGATCTTCTAAAATCATCTGCAGTAACTTTACCAGTGCCTGTCATCAATAAAGAAAAATGCACCTATTGCGGAAAATGCAAGGAGGCCTGTGCATTTAATGCCATCACGCTCATACCAAAAGCAGGGATTGCCGAAATTTCAACAGATTTGTGCCATTCGTGCGGAGCCTGTCTTGTAGTTTGTAAAGATGATGCACTTGATGAGCTATTCCATCCCATTGGAGAGGTAAACACATTTGGTAAAGATCAAACCATTATTCTGAAAGAGGGTAGACTGGAGGTAGGCCTACCACACCAAACAGCTGTAATTCGCGATATGAAAAAGCGCCATTTACCCGATACTGATCTGGCCATTTTTGATGCCCCTCCCGGAACCAGCTGCCCTGTGGTAACAACTTTGGAAGACGCTGATTATGTAATTGTGGTAGCCGAGCCATCACCATTTGGACTTAATGATCTGAAATTGCTTGTAGAAGTAATAAAAGACATCAAACTTCCCTTTGGTGTAGTAATCAATAAAGCCGGTACTGGCAACAATGATATGGAGGACTACCTTAAAAAAGAAAAAATCGAGATTGTAAGCAAAATACCTTTTAATCGCGAAATTGCAGAAGCCTATTCCAATGCATCAATTCAGGAAATAGCAGCACATAAAGAGATGGACAAACACCTTAAACATATTTGGAACCATATAAAGAAAAAAACAGCCTGAGATGAGAGAAATTACTGTGATAAGTGGTAAAGGAGGAGCCGGAAAAACCACCATTACCGGAGCGCTGACAAGTTTATTGAATAAACCGGTAATTACAGACTGCGATGTAGACGCAGCAGACCTTTATCTTTTACTTCAACCTGAAGTACAGGAAACCCACACATTTCCGGGTGGCGCCAAAGCTATTATAAATCAGCAACTATGCGTTAATTGCCGGAAATGCATAAATCATTGCCGTTTCGATGCCTTACACTACAACGAAGATGGTGTGCTTGCTGTAAATGATTATAAGTGCGAAGGATGCGGATTATGTAAAAATATTTGTCCGGCAAATGCCATTGAAATGGTGCAGGAATTCAGCAATAGATGGTATGTCTCAACCACCCGCTATGGAAGCATGATTCATGCCCACATGAAACCAGGAGAAGAAAATTCAGGCAAACTTGTAACCAAACTCAGAGATGCAGCGCGCAAAAAGGCCGATGAAAACCAGGCTTCCTTTATAATAAACGATGGACCTCCTGGAATTGGTTGTGCTGCCATTGCATCTGTTACAGGAACCGATATGGTGGTTATGGTAATTGAAGCTTCTAAAAGTGGTTTTCACGATTTTAAGCGGGCACAAACACTGGTCGACAGCTTTAAAACGCCAATAGTAGCTGTTATAAACAAACACGACATTAATAAAACCCTAACAGCTGAAATAGAAAAATTTCTTGGTGAACTCAACATCCCCCTACTTGCTAAAATCCCTTTTGATAAAAACCTGGTGGATGCTACAACACAAGCCCTCACATATCCTGAATATCAGCCCGATGACGCTATAACTGAATCATTGAGAAATATAGTTACATATTTGCAAAAACCTGAAAACTATGAAAAAAAACAAGCTCAATCTGCTTCTTGATGCCGTTCTTCTGCTACTGACAGCAGGACTTGCAGGGGGTGGTTTTTTGGTTTATTATGTACTTGTTCCCGGACGTGAAGCCAAAGCAATTTACGGACATTATGCAGAACTTAAATTTTGGGGTCTCAGCCGTTTCGAATGGGCCGATATCCATTTAATTCTATGTTTTATATTTTTAGCAGTACTATTTTTGCATATAGTATTGCATTGGAAAATGCTCATCAACATGATGAAAACATGTTTTCGCCGAACGCGGTATCATCGTCCCATTATTTTTTTACTCATTTTCTTTACACTCGGCATCATGATCTTGCCATTTTTCATACAACCTGAAATTCAAGGACGCATGCCTGAATCATCCTTACATTTATTAGATGAACAAATCAGAATAGCACCTGAACAACCTGTGCAAAAACAAAATCATTATCCCGGGCAACAAATAAAGAAATCACAATCGTCTACCCTTTCAGCTGTAGAAGGACACGAACAAGAAGTCGATATCGATGTAAATGGCAGACAAACATTAAGAGAAGCCTGTATTCAACATGGTATATCACCAAAAGATTTATGCAGTGCATTACATATACCTGACGATGCCAAAAATGAACGATTAGGTAGAATTAAAAGAAAACACAACTTAACAATGTCTCACATTAAAGAGGTAATCTTACAACTAAAGTTAACAAACGAATAATAAAATAGAAATTAAGCCCTCTAAACCAATTTATTACAAACATATTTTATTTTACGGCATAATTGCTGCCCAACATATATACAGATGCTTTAGAACATAAGTTCAGAATCTGAAGTGGTACATTTTTAGCCATATATAGAATGATTTAATTATTAAAATATACTATTATGGCTATATCAAAAGTAAAAGTTAACGGTAAAGTAAATGACGGTTTTCGCACCGAAATAGGATGCTCACACAATTTTATTATCGATCAACCTAAAGCCATGGGTGGCAACGACGAGGGAGCCAACCCAATGGAAATTTTCCTGGCATCATTACCTGCATGTATTTGTGCAATTGGACGCATCATTGCAAACCAGAAACGTCTTGATGTACGCAGCATTGATGTAGATGTTGAAGGTTCAATCGATAAAGATTTTTTACTCGGTAAGACTGAAGATGGACGCGCCGGATTTACTGAAATCGTAACAAATGTTAAAGTAGATGCAGATATGACGCAGGAAGAAAAAGAAGCATTTGTAGAAGAAATTGAGCGTCGCTGCCCAATTGCAGACAACATTGTTACTCAAAGTACTTTAAAAACAATAGTAAACTAGTTTTCTCATAGTAAGAAAAAGGGAGGCATCCTTCGTGGGCGCCTCCCTTTTTATATTGTTTAAAAAGTTAGCCTCAACCCCACTCCATCAGAGCCTGCAGCTATAGAAATTTTATCGATAAAAGGTTTGTGATTCAGGCTCGCAGATAACTCTTCCTCGTTGTATACCTCAATGGCTTCATGTATTTTTTTATTACCGGTCGAGTAAATAGGGATACTAATTAATACTATTCCTCCGCCAATTCCTGCAATATACCACTTCGGATCTTCTGCTCCACCCAGCGCTGATCCAACTGTGTAGCCAATTAATGCGGCTCCCACGGCAGAAATTATTGTACTGGTTTTTTGCAGTTTTTCTCCTTCAATAGCCAAATTATAAGCCTCTCCATTTTCACTAAGCATATTAAATGCCTCACCTCTGCTTATACTCCACACACCTTTATAATATTTATTGCCAAAAAAACCAGATTCAAGTTTGAGCTTGTCATCTTTTTTCTGTCCGTATGATTCATTAATAAGCCCCGAGGCAAGTAAAACAATTAGTATAAATACAACTTTTCTCATAGCATAACAAGTATTAATTCGTCGACGAATATACAAGTTTGTGCCTTTTTTTCAAACAAGGATGCAAAAAAACAATAAATAATTCCTTATATGATACTAAGTAATAAATTTCTGCAATAAACTCTAACTAAATTTTAATGGTATATCAAATGGTTTTTTTATTACCAGCAAAGATCAATTTTGCTATTTTTGCCCCGATCTCCTGTAACATATAAAAACACGAAAATGAAAAAAATTCTGCTCCTATCGGTTTCATTGTTTAGCTTAGCGGTTTTAAGTGGCCAAAACCTTCAATTGCACTACGATTTTACAGATGCAAATTCTGAAAATATCAAAGGACGCAATTACATGACCGCTACATTCGAAATGTTTAAACCAGACAGCGTAGGCTCCACATTCTGGTTCATAGATATAGATTTCAGTGGTCCGCATAGCGAACCGGCTTTGGCATATGTGGAATTTATGCGCGATCTTAAATTTTGGGATTTTCCGGTTGCGCTCCATGCAGAGTACAATGGCGGACTAATACACAACATTGACAATAGTAATTTTGGTAGCCCGCTAGAACATATTGGCATTGTAGGCCCTTCAGCTGCGTTTTCTTTTGCAGGTATCGGTTTTAGCACTTATGCAGGATTCCGGTTTGGACACAAACCTGAAGAAGGCCCTGATTTTCAGTGGACATTTACCTGGTTTAAAAATCTTGCAGACAACAAGATATCGCTTACCGGTTTTTTCGACATCTGGACACAGGATGATTACAACGCCCCGGCACAACCGGATGGTAAAAAACTGGTTATCATTACAGAACCACAAATTTGGTACAACATTGCACCGTGGTTGTCTGCTGGCGGAGAGATAGAAATTTCGCATAATTTCATTCCCGGATCAAAAAAACTTGAAGTATTTCCTACGCTGGGCGCCAAATATACATTTTAAATAGAAATAATACGCTTAAAGTTTTTGTCTCAACTGCTTATGAGCAGGCAAACTCACTACAAAAGAGCTGCCCTCGTTGGGGTGGCTCTTTACTTTTAGTGTGCCATCTAAATAAGTAATAAATTCCTGGCAAATTAATAAACCAAGCCCCGTACCCGACTCTTTGTTTGTGCCAGGTGAAGACTCCACTCTTTGTCCACTGTTTATTTTTTCAACCATGGCTGAAGGCATACCTATACCAGAATCGATTACAATTAGTTTAATTGTATTATCGTCTGACCAACGAGCACTGACTTCTACCTTACCACCCGGTTCGGTAAATTTTATACCATTGGCTACCAGGTTTTGTATGATTATGCGTAATAAAGAGGTATCGCTATGGAGCGTCAACCCGGCCTCAATTTCATTGATAAGTTTAATATTTTTCTGTGCTGCCAGCGGTGAAAGTATTTTAACTATCTCACTGGTTAACAAATACAACTCAACCACCGTAAAGTAAAGCTTTATTTTACCCGATTGCGCCCGGGCCCAGCTTAACAGATTGGTTAGCATGGTATGCATTGACTTTGATGAATTGTGAATGTGTTGTAAATACCTGCGGCGCTTATCAGCATTAAGCTTCTCTTCGTTGGACAACAAAATATTTGAAAACCCAATTATGGTGTTAAACGGACCATGCAAATCATGTGATACAACCGAAAGGATTTTATCTTTAGTTGCATTTGATTCTGCAAGGTGTTTTTGGTTCTGATAAATTGGCGTAATGTCGAATCCGGCTAAAATAGTTTCACCACCAGGTGTATTAAAACAGGCCCAGTTATGCCATTTGTCACCTTGTGATGTTTTAATATTAATTTCACGAAAATTACCATCGCATTTAGGCAGTGCAGAAATAAAATCTTTATTGGTTTTATTATTAGGTAAGTATCGCAATAGCGCTCTTTTTTCAATTTTTTTATGGCTTTTAATATTAAATTCCCTGTTAAATTCCTTATTGCAAAATTTAATATTCAAATCATTATCAAACACCAACAACATCACCGGTAGATTCTCGAAAATGGTACGGAATCGTATTTCGCTCTCTTTCAGCTGTGCTTCAGCTTCTTTTTTATGCTCTATAATTTCATTGATTGGAGGCAGTATATTCTGAAGGTCAACAAGTGAATAGTCATCAGCATTCATCTTTTTACCGCTTTTCACTGCAATTCTCAACTTAGAAATAAATGTTTCAAGGTTTGAATGAATTATTCTGGCATTGCGTTGAGCCATATAAAAGATCAGAACCAAGACAATAAGAATCAATAACAAACCTAATCCTCCTTTTCTTATCATTCTTTTGTAAAGCAGCTCGCGTTCTCTGGCAATATTTTCTTCAATTACATCAATATATACACCTGCACCAATCATCCATTGCCACTCATCTACTCCTTTTATGAACGAAATCTTTGGCGCAATTTTATCTGTACCCGGCTTAAGCCAATGGTAGCGGATAAAACCACCTCCGGGTTTATTCACTGCCTTCCATTCCTCCTGAATTACTTTTACACCATAGGGATCGGTTAGTTCCCAAATGGTATCGCCTTCGCTATATTTTTTAGAATCGATTACCACAGCCACACCGGTATAGGTATTAACAAATACATACCCGTATTCGCCAAATCTTGTGCGCTTTATCCGCATTTTTATATCATCCTGAATATCTTTACGAACATCTATCAGATAGTCACCACAGCCGACATAAATACCCAATGGTTTAAAAACTTTGATAAATGAGGTTTTAGCAAACATTTTTGTACTATCGGCATAAGGTTTACGCCAATAACCTTTCACAAAGCCTTCCCCCTGTTCTTTTGCTATTTTTATTTCATCCTTTATTACATAATTGCCTCTGGCATCCTGCAAATCTATAAGGTTTTCACCCTCAAATTCAGGCCTTACAGGGTATAATTCTTCAACACCGTTCAAACTCACTAAAAAATAATATCCCCGTCCATTATTAAACCGGACAGGCCTCAAAGCTTGTTTTACCAAATGGAGAATTTCCCGTTTGGTATGGGTTTCATGGTTCTTATTATAAATATTATTGATTATACTCCAGGCTTCGTAGGTGCGCTCTTTGAGGTTATTGCGCATTCGTTTCTCCATAAAAAGCCTTGTGAAATGAATGTAATCTATTACCTTTTCTACCTCTGCCTTTACCAATTCTTTTTTGCTTTCCAAACCCTCTTCACGGGCCTTTTCTGCATCTTTATTGAACTCTCTGACTTCAAAAAATATAAATATGGCCGCTACAGTGAAACCAATTGAGATACTAACTATCAAATTATTTCTAAAAGAGATAGCAGTTAACGACTTGCTCTTTGTCTTTTTACGAATCATAAACAGTAATAAGTCTTAACTATTTCAATTGGTTTAGGGTGAAAATACAACTCTTTATTTATATAAACAAGGCAAAATCACCTGTTTTCAAAAAATAACAACACATAAAACTAAAACATAAAGGTAATTCGCACGTCAACCTGTTAATTATTTGACCTACAGCTTAATCAGGCAACTGTCGCCATAACTCAAAAACCGGTAATTATTATTAAGTGCATGCTGATACATTTTTTGCCATTCATCACCTATAAATGAGGCCAGCAGTAATAAAAGCGTACTCTTTGGCTGATGAAAATTGGTTAACAATAAATCTACCACACGATGCTCATAACCGGGGACAATAATAATTCTGGTATTACCTGTAATGTAATCAAGCCTGAAACGGTCCATATATTCCAATATGGCCTTTAATGCCTCTTGTGTTGTACTGCTGCCAACCTCTTTATATGGCTCCCACTGCTCGACATTAAAGAAATGTTCCTGATTTGGTTTGTTATTCAGAATTTGTACCCCGATCCAGTAAAGACTCTCCAAAGTGCGCACCGTAGTGGTACCAACGGCAAGCACGTTGTGCTTATTATCAACTAAAGATGCTATTGTTGCCCTGTCCACATGGATGTACTCCTCGTGCATCTGATGACGCCTGACATTATCATGATCAACTGGTCTGAATGTACCTGCGCTTACATGTAAGGTTACTTCATGCAGGGGTATGTGCTGTGCTTTTAATTGTTGAAAAACCTCAGGCGTAAAGTGCAAGCCTGCAGTTGGTGCCGCTACTGATCCATCGATTTTACTATAAGTAGTTTGGTATGTGGATTTGTCTTCTTCTTCTGCAGCACGATTTAAATATGGCGGAATAGGCACATTGCCTGCCTCTTCGAGTATTTCTGCAAAACTAAAGTCGGTTTTCCATGTAAATTCCACTACCACGTATTCAGGTGTTTTCTCTATCATGGAAGCTTCGAGCCCAATTTTATCGTACCCTTTTAGTTTTAAAACACCTGATTTCCACTTTTTCAGATTTCCAACAAGGCATTTCCACTGGCAACGCTTGCGGGTAGTAAGGTTCATGGAATAATCTGCAGGATCGTGGGGCTCCAGGCAAAAAATTTCGATTTGTGCCCCCGTAATTTTCTCAAACGGTAAACGGGCATATAGAACTTTGGTATTATTAAAAAACATCCTGGTATGCCGTGGAAGAAGTTCTGGAAGTTCACTAAAAATGTGATCCTCAATGGCGCCTTTATTGTAGACAAGTAATTTCGAGGCATCGCGTTTTTTTAGCGGATATTTGGCAATGCGCTCTGCCGGAAGCTCATAGTTGTATTTATTTATGTCAATATCTTTCATTTGCTCACTATTCAAAACAAAATACTTACTTTTGTGAAAATTTTGGGCCACAAAGATAAGCAAACAAGCATAATTTTAACCTTTATGAACAAACCTATTCTTTTTTGTTTATAATTAGTGGCAACAATAAAAGATCAATATCCTATAACAAGGTTTCATTTTTAAGTTTGCGGATACTAATTATGTTGGTGTTTATTGCTGGGTGATAAGCCACATTTACTAATTACCTTTAAAAATGATTATATTTGTTAGTTACTAAAATCATCGATATGAGTAACACAAAATTAAATGTTAATGAAATTGAGATTGTGCTCTATAAACATAATAAAGAAGAATATATTTCATTAACTGATATGGCAAAATATCGCGACTCAGAAAGGACAAATTATATTATCCAGAACTGGATGAGAACGCGTAATACAATTGATTTTCTAGGACTTTGGGAAAATTTAAATAATCCAAATTTTAATAGCATCGAATTCGATGCGTTTAGAAATGAAGCAGGTTCAAATAGTTTTACATTAACCCCCAAAAAATGGATAGAATCAACCAATGCCATAGGAATAACATCAAAATCCGGCAGATATGGTGGAACTTATGCACACAAAGATATAGCATTTGAATTTGCCTCATGGATAAGTCCTACTTTCAAACTTTATTTGATAACTGAATATCAAAGATTAAAAGAGATTGAAACTAACCAATATAATCTTGAGTGGAATGTCAAAAGAATTTTGACTAAAACTAACTACCATATTCACACTGATGCAATAAAAAATTATTTTATTCCTGAAAAGAACTATGAAAAAGGCACTGAGTGGATTGGCTATGCAGAAGAAGCTGACCTATTAAATGTAGCATTGTTTAATTGTACCGGGAAAGATTGGCGGGAAGCAAACCCTGAAATTGCTAAGAAAAATATGAATATACGTGATATAGCGAGTATAAATGAATTAGCAATACTATCAAATTTGGAAACATTAAACGCTGAGATGATAAAGGAAAAAATTGAAAAAACTGAACGGTTTAAAAAATTGAAAAAAATTGCAGAATATCAATTATCGGTTCTTAACGAAAAAGATTTTATGAAATCAATTAAAAAAATGAACGATGAAATCTATATCCAGGAAAGGAAGAAACGAAAGGAATAAGCAAAAAAACGCCAACATACAATAAAGTGAAGTAGCATAAAAAGGAAGAAAAATGAAGTATAAAAAAGGAGATAAAGTGCGGTTTTTGAATGCCGTGGGAGAAGGAGTAGTGACAAAAACAACAGCCGATGGAACTGTTTTTGTATTGGATGAAACCGGGTTTGAAAACCCTGCTGAGCAGGATGAACTAATTTTAATTAGCGAATACCAGGAACCGGAAGCTGCCAATCAGGAAACAGAAGCACCTGCACAAGCATCAGGCACACCAGATTTTTACCCGGAAGTTTCAACCATAGCAGGTAACGAAGAGGCCAAAGCATTTTTTGCCATGGTACCTCAACCCGGACGCGATGCCACGGACGCCGATCTGGAAACGTACCTGATTAACGACAGCAACTACATCCTGTTTTACAACCTGGTTGAAGTAACCAAGGCGCAATCAAGAGGTATAGACGCAGGCATTGTTGAACCGAACACAAAAGTTTCACTTTTTACGCTGCTCAGGCAGGAGATCGGAAAATCCGGCGATTATATTTTTCAGGTGATTTTTTACAATGAAGGTATATACAAGCCTGTACCGCCCTTGGAGAAAAAAATTGTAATCAGTCCGATAAAGCTTTACAAGGAGCAAACTTTTAAAGAGAATGATTTCTTTCATGAGAAATCGTTGATTTTTGACCTTGTTGCAGCTGAAAAGCCGGAAAATGAAGCCCCCGAAATGGGCACTGAGGAGAAAAAAAAGCTCAAAGAGCTTGAAAAAATGATGCAATCGAAGAAGAAAGCTGATGCACGACCAAGAAATACAGTCAAAAAAATTGAACCCGAGGAGAAGCGAGAGATTGATTTGCACATCAATGAGCTTATTGATAACACAACCGGGCTCGACAATAGCGAGATTTTAGCCATTCAGATGGATAAATTCAAGTCTGAGATGGAACAGGCCATAAAGGACGGTATAAAACGTATTGTTTTTATACATGGCATTGGCAATGGCACACTGAAAAATGAGTTGCGCAAAACCCTCACCCAGCAATATTCAAAGTATGTCTTTCATGATGCATCATTTAAAGAATATGGCTTTGGGGCGACACTGGTAGTATTAAAGAACTAAAAACATAAAAACATGGCACTTTTTGAATGGGAACCAAGGTATAGCGTTCATATTGACGAATTTGACGAACATCATCAGCAACTATTGGCTTTATTAAGAAAACTGCACCAAAGTATGCTCGACGGTCAGGGAAAGCAGGTTGTGGGCAGCATCCTTGATGATTTAAAGTCCTACACTCAGTATCATTTTAGAGCTGAAGAAGAAAAAATGGAGCTTCATGGTTATCCGAAAATAGCAGAGCATAAAAACCAGCATAAGAAATTAATTGATCAGCTCGAAGATTTGATAAAAGATTACAAGGCCGACAAACGACAAATAACCACTGATACGTACCGTTTTTTAAATAATTGGCTTACCAACCATATTATGAGTGCAGATAAACAATACACTGCTTTTTTTAAGGCCAAAGGCATGTAAAAAATATTTTAAAAAAAATCAGCAAGCCGTTCTATCGCGCTTTGCTTATGCAAAGTGAGGAAAGTCCGGGCAGCAAAGGGCACTGTGCTTCCTAACCGGAAGATATTCGCAAGGGGATGAAAGTGCAGAAGAAAATAACCGCCCCGATTCGTCGGGGTAAGGGTGAGAAGGTGAGGTAAGAGCTCACCAGGGCTGTAGGCGACTGCAGCTGCTGTGCACTCCGCAGGCTGTAAAACCATGTAAACCAACACTTGAGGGTTGCCCGCCCGATGTTGGAGGGTAGGTTGCTAGAGGTTGCCAGCGATGGCAATCCCAGATAAATGATAGAAACTCCTGCGCTGCAGGAGCACAGAACCCGGCTTACAGGCTTGCTGTTTAGCCATGTAAAGCCCGCTTCCCGGCGGGCTTTTATGTTTTTTGCCGGGGCTATAACTATAATACATGGATACGCTGATATTAGAATTCGTTAATGCCGGAAGCTATGTAACACAAAAGGAGTCAATAAATATCACCTGCACCACTCACTGAGTTTTTTGTCTGCTTCCAGTGCACCCAGGTCAAGGGCTTTTTGTAAATCGCGGCAGCTTCCTTTTTTGTTGCCTGTGTGATGGCGGCAAATGGCACGACCATAGTACAAAGCAGCTTTTTGGGGCCAAAAGTCCAGGCACATGGCATAGTCTTTTTCTGCCTGTGCATAAACTTTACAGCTCTGATAAATTTGTGCCCGTAAAAAATAGAGTTCCGGGTTATATTTTTGCTTTGCAATAGCTTTGTTTATATATGGCAGCGCTTTCATGCAGCTTCCTGTACGGTAAACCATTAATGCGTATTTGTGGAGCGCTTCTGGTTTACCAGGATAAGCTGTTAAATATTTTTCTGCATATTTATATCCCTCCTGGTACTTTTCGAGTGTTTTACAAACCTCAATGCCTGGCAGGTAAAAATCTGGTTGATAGGGATCAATATCAATGGCGCGACTGATGCTTTTCAATGCTTTTCTTTCCCGCCCAAGTTTATGTAATATTTTGGCCTGTAGTGCATAGAATGCAGCCTCATCGTCCTCCTCATCGATGGCGCGATCGATATCCTCAAGTGCCGACTTTGTAAAACCCTGCTCAAAGAGCAGTTTGCTGCGATAAAACCAGGGCATTTCGCGGTACGAACGGTCTTCGATCAATTCATCGAGCAGGGTAATCGCCAGGTCATAATTTTGCACCTCCAGTTCTCTTTTGGCCATGGCCAGCTTAATGTCATAACTTTTATAATGGTCGCCTTTCCAGATGCTGTCCCATTCGGGCATTTTCTTTAACCTGTCGAAAGCCGTATCGGTTCTTATGGCTGCCCGTGGCGGCTTATGCCGACTTTCAAGTAATTTGGTTAACATTTCAAAGGCCTTATCATTGTCACCTTTAACAGCATGGTAGCGCATCAAATAGTGCAATTTTGTACCAGTGTGAAGATATCCATCCAACTGTTCAGCCAACTGGTACATTTCATCAAATCGTCCGGTAAGCCAGGCCAATTCTAATTTTCGTTTCATCACCCAATCATCATCATTTTCTGTTTGCGCGAACAATCCCCGGGCAGCCTCATAATTTCCCTGGTTGTATAACCCCTGGGCTCTCAACAAAACCGTATCTGCCTGTGCAAATACCAGCTGGTTAACAAAAATAGTGATCAATAATGCGGTTATTCTCATTTATTATTTTCTATTTGGTATGATACACATGCACAAAGCCAACTTTATAGCGCTCTTCCAACCCGGAAATGCGTTTTTCTTTCAAATTACAAATATAATAATACACCCCGCTGGGTACAGGTTTACCTGTATGTTTATCGCGCCCGTACCACAAAATGCGTGGGTCAGTAGTTTCAAAAACCAGGTTGCCCCAACGGTTAAAAATCTGAATTTCTGCTTCAGCAATAGTTTTTAAAATAATATCGTCTGATGCTTTGGGCCTGAACACATCATTCAAGCCATCGTTATTGGTGGTAATTACATTGGGTAAATCATAATAGTCGCATGAATCGATGCACACTTTCGCTGAAAACGCACTTCTATTTCCTGCGGAATCAATAGCCTTTGCTGAATAACAGCCACTTACCGATAATTCGGGTGTATGGCGATACATCGTTGTGTCGGGATAAGGAAATTTCCGGAGCATTGACAAAGGTTTATCTGTGCGCGATGCATAATAAAGTTCCACATCTACAACTTCTGCATCGGTGCTTTGCCAGGTTATTTCATTATAAAAAGCATCACAATTGGCCTCCACGTTTATTAAGGGTGCTTCTGGCGGCACTGTATCAACCGGTATACCTCTGGCTATTTGTGAAAAATTGACAATCGGATACACAAAACCACTTTCGGTATAATTACCCGTGGATTTTACCCGGTAATAAAAGGGCTCATCATTGGGTAGGTTTTCATGTAAGAAAGTAAGCGTATCAACTTCGGCAAGCAAAATCTCATTCTGACCATCGACCTGATAAAATGCATAGGTATGGTTAATCCACGGTACATTTTTCTCTACTGTAAGCGCTACGCGATTATCAGCACCGTAGGTTTTCAAATGCAAAGAGCTGGCCACCATTGGTTGAGCAACAAGACCATTCGTATTATGCAGTTCGACTTTGTAGCTGTATGCATTTGCAGCCGTATTCATCCCACTATCAAGCAAAAGCGTATCATTTAAGCCGCTTAATGTGGCTATTGGTGTAGGCTCGAAACTGCTTCCCCACAGGGCTGGTGACCGGAAAATCTTGTAATTATAAGGTCCCGGATGCTCCAACGTGTCAATTTCAGTGGGTTTACTCCAGGCAAGGTATATTTTACCATTTAGGGTGTCGGTATTTTCTATGCTCACATTGGTAATAACAGGCACTCCCCTCACCAGGGTTTCGCAGCCTTCGGCAGAGGCATAGCCCGGGGCATCGTTGTAGCGAGGAACTATTCGGTAGCAATACTGAAAACCCTGTAAAAGGCCTTCTCCCCCTTCATTATCGGTAAATGCAGTGATGGCTGAATCTAAACTGGCAATTTTTTCATACCCACTACCCTGGGGTATACCTGTTACGCATGGATCAAACAGCCATTGATAACTTTGTGTTTTTCGATATAGATCGTAACCAGTAACGTCACACGAAGGGGAGAACCAGTTTAGCTCAATACTATTGTTCGTAGGGGTAACAGATGTAAATTGTGTCGCCGGTCCATTTACCCATACCTGAATATGATGCAGGTCGGCCAGCGGAATATCTTCATCCTGATCTTCGGCCTTTATCACGAGTAAATAAGGCTGACGACGAATATGGCTGCAATCTGTACCCCATTTAATTTGGCCATAGATCGTATCTGCTACTGTTCCTGTAGTTGTATATGTTGCCGGATTATCAACTTCAAATGCACCACCCAACGGGGTAAGTACCAGATCGTCTCCATCGGGATCGTACCCTTTTATATCGATGGTTACCGAATCGCCTGCTTCGACGCATATCTGCTGCTCAGACAAAAGCTCAGGCGGCATATTATCTGTTTCGTACACCTCAATTTGTAAGTCGCGGGTTATTTGCCCTATTTTAACGCCCTCACGCCACTCTTCAATGAGAATGGCCACATTAAATACCCCCAGTTCTGTAGGTTTATCCCAAACCAAATCTCCTGTAGTTTCATTCATGGCGATATCATCAGGAAAGGTAAAACCCTCGATGGGCTGGCCGTTTTCGCCGGTACATGGAGTAAGCTTGTATGCCAGGCTGTCGCCATCAGGATCCCACGCAGCCGGGTTGTGTATAAACAAACGGTTCAGGGCCGCTTTGTCGACAGGCGGACTCAACAACTGAGGTGTACTATTGGGGCCAAGTGCCGGGTTGATCTGCATGATGGTTTTAATGGAAAACACCACGGTAACACTATTGGGAATATTAGATACACCTTCGTTACGATTGGGGTCTTCAACAACCAGTTCATAGGTGCCCGGTCCAGGAAAAGTATGGGTGGTGATGTAGGTATTTTTGCGGTAATAATCGGGTAAATCAATCATCTCGACCCGGTCTACCATGGCTGTGGTATTATCGCCAAAGGCTATTTCAAGCACAGGACGGTCCACGGGTGGCCAGCCAGATGTTGTGGGTTGTGTATTGGTAAAAGTGGTGATGGTAATTTCATAAGTAAATTCGTCGATTTGCACATAAGTAATCTCCCCTGCCCTGTTGTGTGTGGCCCATGCACCGGTTAATAAAAACCAGAAACTAAAAATAGTTAATATGAAACGTTTATTCCACATGGGCACAAGTTTTACGAGACGATAACCGGTAGCCATCCTCCTGGTCGATTAAATTCACAATCAACAAATTGGTTTGATCATTAAAGAGTTCATAGAATATGCTGCAACAGACGTCAAACGCCACATCAGAATCAATTGTTGCAGTGTATTTAAAAATGGTTACATCCCTTCGGGGTCCAACCTCCAATAACTCCAGTGACACTTCACTACCCGACTGGGTCACATCAAACCGACTATCGATGTATTGGCTGGCATCTTTTACTGCATCAACATTGTCATAATTCATTTTAAAGTCACTATTGGAATTGTGTATAAGCGCATTTTCCAAATCATCGGTAAATACTTTTACATTAATTGTAACCTGTCCTGCTTCAGTGGCATTAAAATGAATCACACCCAAATGCAGGGGATGAAAAAACATTAACGATATGACAAAACTCAGGATGTTAAGCATGCGTAAATTTACTATCTTGCAACCCGAAAACAAAAGCTTTAATTACAAAATGTTTGATACTTATTTTATACTTGGATTGGAACACATTGCCAATCTTAAGGGTTACGATCATATTATTTTC
>NZ_DATFKB010000172.1:0-18379 GCF_035268865.1 Salinivirga sp.
GGAGTATAGTTATTTGGAGCTTCTTTTACACTAAAACCTTCCCATGTATCACCCTGGTCTGTAGAAACTTCAAAATAGATATCATCTGTCGGTGCGCAGCAAAAACGGTGTGTTTGCTCAAAAACAAGGTGAACAGCCTGATGATCAGTAAAATCAAGACCTCCGTTATAAACAATTGCTGCATTTTGTGTTAATCCAGCAAAACTAGAACAGTCGGCAGAAGTATTAAAATCATCTAATTCCAGCATCATAAAACCGTTGTGTCCGGTTGTTGAGAATAAAGGATCATTAGGTTCATTACAATCATCCCCTGGTGAAGTATAATTTCCACTTGGACCGACAGTATCCCAACGGAAGTGCCATCCTCTTTCATTGAAGTCAACTAATTCCCAGCCTTCTGGCGTGTTCTGTGGCGCTGGTTCACCTTGTACCGATGTACCAGACCATGTGGCACCATTAAAATCTTCGTACCAAATGACATTGCGGGAACTTTTGATGTCTTCTTTTACTTGTTGCCTTTTATTCGCTACAGCAGTAGGGTCAGCTTTGCTAAAACTGGTTTTAGCAGGCATAAACCCTTTTTGCCCAAAAGCAAACGTAGCAAAAGCAACCATTGCTAATAAAATAGTAAACTTTCTCATAATAAATTGTTTTGGTTAACAGTTAACAAATTTAAGAAATTTTTAATTAGTATCAAATAAACATATTTTTGTGCTTAATTTCAAAAAATATTGACCAAAAACGTGATAAAATGCATAATAAGTACTTAAAAAAGATATCGGAGTCTCTTAATTTGGAAATCCGCCAAATCATAGCCCTCCAGAAACTATTTGACAACCAGGCAACCATACCCTTTATCGCCCGATACCGAAAAGAAGCAACCGGAAATTTGGATGAAATACAGATTCAGGAAATAAAAACTCAAATTGAATATTTTGATGAATTAGAAAAACGGAAGTCATACATTTTAAATGTTATAAAGGAACAGGAAAAACTTACACCAGAACTTGAAAAAAAGATTGAAACTGAAAGTGACGCAGATAAACTCGAGGATCTTTTCCTACCCTACAAACCACAGCGAAAAACACGGGCTAGTAAAGCTATTGATGCAGGACTTAAGCCACTTGCTAATGAAATATTAAAACAAACAAAGCAAATTAATCCAAGTGAATTTGGTCACTATATATGTGAAGCATTCCCATCACCAGAAGATGTAAAAAAAGGTGTAATTGACATTATTGCTGATGTAATAGCCACCAATGCTGAAATACGCGATCAATTCCGAACTTATTACTGGGAAAATGGTGCACTAAAAAGCAAACTTAAGAAAAAAGACATTGATGCAGATAAATATGGAAACTACACCAATTACACAGAACCCATAAAACGCTTAAAAATGCACCGGGCACTTGCTGTATTCAGAGGCGAAAAAGAAGAAATTCTAACTGTTGGTATTGGTATAGATAATCAGGTTATTCTGCAGAAACTAAAAAAGTACTTTTTAAAAGGATATGGCACTACACAAAACATCATTATAGAAGCCATTGAAGATAGCTTTAAAAGACTTATTCATCCCTCTCTGGAAAACGAAACACTTAAAAAAATAAGAGAAAAAGCCGATAAAGAAGCCATTAAACTATTTGCCGGGAACCTGAAACAATTATTAATGGCACCTCCAACGGGCGAAAAGCGGATTATGGCCATTGACCCGGGCTATCGCACCGGCTGCAAAGTAGTTTGCCTCGATGAACAAGGCAATCTTCTTCACAACGAAACCATTTTTCCGCACGCCCCGCAAAAAGAGACCAAAAAAGCCATAAAAAAAATACAATCACTGACAGATGCTTACCGTCCCGACTATATTGCCATAGGAAACGGAACGGCCAGCAAAGAAACCGAGCGTTTCATAAAAAAAATAAAATTCACAAAAGACGTGGAAGTATTTATGGTAAATGAAGACGGGGCCTCAGTTTATTCGGCTTCGAAAACTGCACGCGAAGAATTTCCGCAATATGATGTAACCGTCAGAGGCGCGATATCTATTGGCAGGCGCCTTCTCGATCCTTTAGCAGAACTCATTAAAATTGACCCCAAATCAATTGGTGTGGGACAATATCAGCACGATGTAAACCAGACACAATTAAAAAAAGAACTCGACGACACAGTTTTTCAATGTGTAAATGAAGTGGGTGTCAATTTAAATACAGCGAGCTATCACCTGCTGTCATATGTATCAGGTTTATCAGAAACACAGGCAAAAAACATAGTAGCTTTTCGTAAAGAACAGGGAAAACTCAAAAACAGAAAGCAACTACAGGAAGTCCCCAGACTTGGCCCCAAGGCCTTTGAGCAATCGGCAGGATTTTTACGCATCAGAGATGGAGAGAACCCGCTGGATAATACAGCTGTGCACCCGGAAAGTTATAAAATGGTAAATGCGCTGGCAAAAATGAAAGGCACAAAACCCGAAAACCTACCTAACCAAGAAATATCGCTAAGCAAAGAGGAAAAAGAAAAACTACTTGAAGATGGATGGGGTATTTATACCATTGAAGACATAATTCAGGAACTTAAGCAACCTGGTCGCGACCCCCGTGGCAAAGCAAGTGTTTTCACCTTCAATCAGCAAATTCAGGGCATCGAAGACCTCAAAGAAGGAATGCGTGTACCGGGCATCGTCACAAACATAACAGATTTTGGAGCGTTTATTGACATTGGCATCAAACAAAACGGGTTATTACATATTTCTGAAATTGCAAATGAATATGTGGCGCACCCATCGGAGAAGTTGCACATAAACGACCAACTAATTTTACGCATTAAAAGTGTAGATTTAGAGCGGGGTAGAATACAACTTTCATTAAAAGATGCGAAAAACGAATAAAAAATTTTGCACATAAAAAACATTTCTATACTTTTGCACCCGCATCAGAAGCAAATGATGTTTTTAGAAAGAGGTTCTTTCAAAACCGGAGAGGTGGGAGAGTGGCTTAATCCACCGGTTTGCTAAACCGGCATACCGTGTAAAGCGGTATCGGGGGTTCGAATCCCCCCCTCTCCGCTGAGCATCTTCAAAAAACGGGGTGTAGCACAGTCCGGCTCCGATTTTGTCAAACTGCGTTTGACTACAAAATCGTGAGTCCTCGAAAAAAAATGCAATCACAGATTGCTGTTTTTTCGGGATTAGTGTGCCAGCCAGCCCGCACCACATTCACAGGTGACAAAATAAAGTGATGACGAACTTAAAATATTTACGGGGTGTAGCACAGTCCGGTTAGTGTGCCTGCTTTGGGAGCAGGAGGTCGCAGGTTCGAATCCTGCCACCCCGACATTAAAAAGGTTGATCGTTTGCGGTCAGCCTTTTTTTTATGGTTAAAAATTCGAGTGTATAATAAATCGAGTAACCTCAAAAAAATCACAGATTGCTGTTTTTTTCGGAATTAGTGTGTCCCGATTTCGGATCGGGAAGGTCGCAGGTTCGAACCGACGAGTATAACGAGGAGCTCGCGAAGCAATCCTGCCACCCCGACATTAAAAAGGTTGATCGTTTGCGGTCAGCCTTTTTTTATGGTTAAAAATTCGAGTGTATAATAAATCGAGTAACCTCAAAAAAATCACAGATTGCTTTTTATTCGGGATTAGTGTGTCCCGATTTCGGATCGGGAAGGTCGCAGTAAACGCAATATTTATTGTTTTACATGAAGCCTGAACGGTTAACAAAGCTGCCCCGGATTCCAAATCAGAAACATAAAGAGTCGCATCCTTAGCATAGGGGTAAGTTATACTGGAAAAAGTAAAACGAGAAAGCCAGCAGGCCTGTCTGCCTCTTTGTTTTGCAAAAGACCCGGAAAGACATAGTAGCATAAATTGAAAAATCCCTCGAAATTAGTATTTTTGCCTTCCATTCAATAGCGAAACAAAATGAAATTATCCGGGGTAAAGTTTGATTGTAAGCATTTCCGAGGAACAATTCCTTGCAAACCAAATAAGGAACATAATGTACAGTGCGATAAGTGTCCGTATTATGAACCATATGGAAAACGCATACTCATTATCAAATTGGGTGCAATGGGCGATGTCATTCGCACTACACCCCTGGTAGTTAAATACCGGGAGTTATACGACAATGTTCATTTCACCTGGCTTACAGACTTTCCAGATGTATTACCCCCCTCCGACATTCAGGATATACTTAAGCCTACAGCATTCAACCTTGAAAAAATTAAAAATCGCACTTTTGACATAGCCATTAACCTGGATAAAGAAGAGGAGGCCTGCCAGCTCTTGGCCGATGTGGATGCAAATGAAAAATACGGTTTCATCTGGAACAATGGCCATTTAGATGCCGCGACACCTGCAGCCGAACACAAAATTATCACCGGATTATTCGATCATATTTCAATAAAAAACACAAAATCGTATCCCGAAGAAATTTTCGAAATATGCCATCTTGAATTTAACCTGGAAGAGTATTTATTAAACTACAATAAGTCTATTGCAGAAAAATGGCAGGGGTTATTAAAGGAAAAAGCCAATGGCCGTAAAATAGTCGGCCTCAATACAGGTTGTGGTAACAGGTGGCTAACCAGGTTATGGCCCAATGACTATTGGATACAATTCATAAACCTGCTCGATCACGATAAAGTATTGCCCGTTTTATTGGGTGGGCCACAGGAAGACGAGAAAAATACCTGGTTGGCAAAACAGACACAAGCCTGGTACCCGGGCACCTTCTCGCTTGAAGAATTCATTTCACTCACCTCAAATTTAGATGCTGTAGTTACGCAGGTAAGTATGATGATGCACATTGCCGTAGGGCATAAAACACCCATGGTACTCATGAACAACATCTTTAACAAACATGAATTTGAAATGTATAACCGTGGTGTTATCGTAGAACCTGAAACAGGTTGCGATTGTTACTATGGTAACACATGCAAAAGATCACGGTCGTGCATGTTTGATCTGAGACCAGAAACTGTAATGAATGAGGTAAATCAACTGTTGAAGATATAAGCAATGAAAATCAGCTACTTGTCTACATTTTACCCCTTCCGGGGCGGAATTGCTCAGTTTAATGCTGCCTTATACCGCGCCCTGATAGCCAAAGGTCATGAAGTGGACCCGATAACATTTAAAAGACAATACCCTAATCTGCTGTTTCCCGGAAAAACACAATATGTAACAAGTGATGACAAGGCCGATATTATACCCAGTCAAAAAATGGTCGATAGTATAGACCCTTTTAACTGGATAACCTCAGCCCAAAAAATCAGGAAAATGTCACCCGACATTTTATTGATGAAATTCTGGATCCCCTACTTTGCACCATCATTTGGACATATATCAAAACATCAAAAACCCAACACACGTTCTATAGCCATTTTAGATAATGTGATTCCCCATGAGCGCAAATTTTTCGACATGCCATTGATAAAATACTATCTGAACAGGGTGAATGGTTTTATTGTAATGTCGGAGCAGGTCCGTGACGAGTTACTCAGCATTAAACCCGATGCCCGGTTTGCATACAAACAGCACCCGCTTTATGATCATTTTGGGGCTCCCGAAGATAAAACTATTGCCAGACAGAAGCTTGGCTTATCTGCCAACAAAAAAACATTGCTGTTTTTTGGTTTCATAAGGGCTTATAAAGGGCTTGATTTGCTAATTGAAGCAATGAATAAATTAGATGACAGTTACCAGCTGATAATTGCTGGTGAGAGTTACAGCAGTTTTGAACCCTATCAAAAGCAAATAGACCAAAACCGATTCAGGAACAACATCCACCCAAACGTGCGATATATCAGCGATAAAGAGGTTCCACTTTTCTTCTCTGCAGCTGATGCATGCGTACTACCCTACAAATCGGCAACACAAAGTGGCATCACATCCATTGCCTACCATTTTGAACTGCCTATGATTGCCACAAACGTAGGAGGCTTAGAGGAAATGGTAAAGGATAATGAAACAGGCGTAGTTGTGGATAAACCCAATGCAGATAACCTGGCCACAGGCATTCAGCGTTTTTTCAAAACTGACCAAAGCCATTTCGCAAATCAAATAAGAGCAAAGAAAAAAGAGTTGAGCTGGGAAGGTTTTGCTCAAAGCATATTAGATCTCTATAAAACTATCAAGTAATACCTCAACTTACATTCAGGCAAGTTCAAACCATTTTTCAATATTGTGATTAACAACTGGGGCTTTTTTATGGTAATACTCTCCGGTTTCGCATGAAAATTCGTAGTCCTGCTCCCAATCAAATTTATGTTCAACCACCTGTTTTATGCCGTCAATAATATAAAGAAGCTCCTCATCAGTCATTGTAGGATGAATGGATACCCTCACCCAACCGGGCTTTTCTGATAAATCACCAGAGTCAATTTTTTCGGTAATCTTGTGTGATGTTTCTTTATCTACATGCAAAAGAAAATGACCATAAGTTCCTGCACACGAACAACCACCACGCACCTGTATACCAAACCTGTCATTCAGCATTTTCACAATCAAATTATGATGAAAATTCTCCACATAAAAAGATATAACGCCGAGCCTGTCGCGCTGTTCTTCGGCCAGGATATGCAATTCTTTAATTTTGTCAAACTCCTCAAAAGCAATCTTTAAAAGCTCTTTTTCACGCTGGTGAATCTTTTCGCAAGTCATTTGCTCTTTGAGTTTTATACAATAGGCAGCTTTAATGGCTTGTAAAAAAGCAGGTGTGCCGCCATCTTCGCGTGCTTCAATATCCTCAACATAGTGAAATTCATTCCAACGATTGGTCCACAATACGGTACCACCTCCCGGGTGGTCAGGCGTTTTATTTTTGCATAAATCTTTATTGAAAACGATTACACCAGTTGACCCGGGTCCGCCTAAAAATTTGTGTGGCGAAAACATTACCGCATCCAGTCGTAGTTCGGGATCATCAGGGTGCATATCAATTGGATCGTAAGGTGCCGAAGCCGCAAAGTCTACAAAGCAGAGCCCACCATGCCGGTGCATAATGGCTGCCAACTCATGATAAGGAGGCCGCACGCCTGTAACATTCGATCCTGCGGAAAAAGCACCGATTTTCATTTTACGGTTTTCATACTGCCCAATAATTTTCTCGAGGTTGGCCGGGTCGACCATCAAATTTTCATCTGGTTCGATGAGTACCACATCGGCAATAGTTTCAAGCCATGATGTGTGATTTGAATGGTGCTCCAGATGTGTAAGAAAAACAACAGGTCGTTGATCTCCCAGGTCGTCGAGGCAATTATTGACTTTTTTGGCCGACAAATTACAAAAGTTGTGTAATTGCTCAGGCACTTTAAGGCCCAAAATTCGCTGCAGTTTATTCACAACTCCGGTCATTCCGCTACCGCTGGTAATAATAACATCATTTTCATCGGCATTTACATGCGATTTAATAATCTGATGAGCTTTATGGTATGCATGCGTCATGGTCACCCCGGTTTCACTCGATTCAGAGTGGGTATTTCCGACATAGGGGCCAAAAAGCTGTTGTATTTTATTTTCAATGGGTTGATATAATCTTCCACTGGCTATCCAGTCGGCATAAACCATTTTTTGCTCACCATAAGGTGATTGAAATGTGGCATCGATGCCTACAATTTGATCACGAAAACGTTTGAAATATTGTTCCAGCGATTGCATACCATAAATTTTTTAATGAAATAGATTCTCGCAAAAATATAATAATTTGGCATTGGTTATTCGCAACACCGGGCAAAACTGCTATTTTGGAAACAATTCACTTTCTACCCACTGGCAAATGATGTGTCCCACAAGAATATGACTCTCCTGAATCCGGGGTGTATCTGCTGAAGGTACATTTAATAATATATCAGCTAAATTACTCATTTGGCCCCCGGATGCTCCTGTGAATGCAATATTGTACATTCCGATATCACCAGCCGCCTCCATTGCCTTAATAACATTACCGGAGTTCCCTGAAGTAGACAGACTGACCAAAACATCGCCTTTTTGGCCGGCTGCTTTCACATACCTAGCATATACCTCATCATAACCATAATCATTAGCCACTGCTGTTACATATGATGTATTCACATGAAGCGCTTCAGCAAAAAGTGGCGGACGATCATAATAAAACCTACCTGTTAATTCTGCTGCGATATGTTGCGCATCTGCAGCACTTCCACCATTACCACAAAGCAATACTTTTCTATTTTCCTGATATGCTTTCACAATCATTTCCCCGGCAGACCTAATTCTTAATCGCAGCTCATCATCTTTAAGCAAAGCCTCCTTGGCAAGAATAGATTCCTGAATGATTTTTTGAATATCCATTGATATATTTTTTGATTAAGACGGGCTAAAGATAATCATAAATTGTGGAAGGTAATATGCAAGTTTAATCACTCTTATAATACGTTTTTTTAGCCATAAGTCTAATTTATCATACAACCTGCGTGGTACTAATAGTTCAATTTCATAAATTATTTGTAATTTGAAGTTCATAACAGATACATTTTTAACTAAATACTGCAACCATGATAAAAACATTAAAAACATTGCTTGCATTCACTTTTTTAGCTTTGCTTTTATCCTGTGAATCGCAACAGCCAAAAGAAGCTTTTTCAGATAAAAGCGACGCATATAAAACACAGGACATAGCTGAAAAATCAAGCACCGGCAAATCACAACAGGCAAATCGCAAACTCATCAAAACCGGTGAGCTTCGCTTTGAGACCAGTAATGCAAAATTGGCCAGGCAAAAAATATCAGATTTAACCCAAAAATATAAAGGCTACATGGGCGAAGACAATGTCACTGGTTTTGATGACCGCATTGAATATGAGCTCGAGGTGAGAATTCCGGCAGAATCTTTTGATGCTTTTATAAATGAACTTACCTCCGGACTTAAACATATAGAGCACCAGGACATTTCGATTTCTGACGTCACCAGTCTGTATATTGACCTTGAAGCCCGATTAAAATCCAAACAGCAACTGGAAGCACGGTATCTTAAATTATTGGAGAAGGCCAATAAAGTTGAGGATATGCTAAAAATAGAAGCGGAAGTTGAAAAAGTAAGAAGCGATATTGAATCCATGCAGGCCAGATTAAAACAGATGTCAAAAAATGTAGCCTATAGTAGACTCCACATCAGTTTTTATGAAATAAAAGGGCAAACAAATGCAGTTGGCCGCAAAGCCGCACAGGCTTTTTTTGAGGGATGGAATCTGCTGCTTAAAGTACTTGTCGGGCTTTTAAACATATGGCCATTTCTCATTATCATCGGACTGGTATTGTATTTCATCATCAGTTATGATAAAAAAATAAAACGCAAATCAGAAAAAGAGGACAAACAGGAATAAATAACAAACGACCGGCAGGAACCGGTCGTTTCTTTAATGCTTTTAGTTTTTTCAACCTACAAAGCGCCTTCATACATAAAATCGACAACACGTTGGCGCTCTTCATCAATTAATGGATAAACAAATCCACTGGCCTGGTTATCATTGAGCCCCTGGATAATATTTTCGCGTTTATCCACATCAATTCCGGCTTGCTGCAAACGCACAGGAGACTCTATGCTTTCAAAGAAATTTTCAAAGTTACGAATGGTAGCTCTTAAATCACTGTCGCCCCATAAGGCCTGGCCCAAAGCAGCTATACGGTTGCCTGCTTTTTCAATTTGTAGTTTCATCCAGGCCGGATAGGCTATAGACAGGCTGGCTCCGTGTGGTACATCAAACTGCAACGACAATTCATGTCCAAGTGCATGTACGCCCCAGTCGCCATATTTTTTTCCCCAGTTAGTCATTCCGTTAAGGGCTGTTGTTCCTGTCCACATCACATTAGCCCGGTACTCATAGTTTTCAGGTTCCTTCAGCACGAGTGGACCGAAGTGCATGGCCTCCTGAATAATGGAAATAATAAATTTATCGGTTAACCGCGAAACGCCCTGACCAAAATAAGCCTCCAGGGCATGAGCAATCATGTCTACAATACCATAGGCAGTGTAGTTTTTAGGAACCGAATAGGTAAATTCCGGATCAAGAAAAGAGTGTTTCGGATAAGCCAGAGGATTTACATGTCCAACTTTCTGACCCGTTTTATGATTTTGTAATACTGCAGCAGCATTCATCTCTGTTCCGGTAGCAGCCAATGTAAGCACCGTTAATAGTGGCATGGACTTTTGCGGTTTTTGTTGCCTTATCATCACATGCCAGGGATTGAGGTTTTCCTGTACACAAAGACTCACAATTTTAGCAGAATCAATCACACTGCCTCCACCCAGGGCCACAATAAAATCAACCTGTTCTTTGCGAGCCAGGGCAATAGCAGCTTCAACATCCTCATAAACCGGATTCGATTTAATTCCGCTGTATTCTGCAAGGTCAATATTATTGTCAACCAACTGTTTTTTTATACGGTCGTAGTAGCCGTGCTTAACTGTAGAACCTTTACCATACATTAGCAAAGCTTTTTTGCCATATTGTAAAGCGGTGGCTCCTAAGTTATCTGTTACGCCTTTCCCAAAGTGAACTTTAACCGGATTGTATGCTGTAAAATTTTCCATGTGATTATTATATTTTATATTCAACTCCTGAAATATGATCTTTTTTTGCTCCTGTGACAGCGCCAAACACATTCTGTTGATTATGCATTTTCAGATAACCCAAAAGTGCAAAAATCAAAGCTTCTTTGTAATCAATGATTTGTTGCTCTGGTAGTATAACCGACACATTCGCCCATTTGTTGATTCGATTAATTAAAAAATCATTAAACGCACCTCCACCAGTAATTAAAATGTTACTACCATTATAATTATCAATTGCTTTGGATATTTGAATTGCGACATGTTCTGTAAACGTTGCGAGTTTATCCCCGATCGGTATTTCATAATGTTCCAATAAAGGCAAAACTTCACGCTCCACCCATTCCCTACCGAGCGTTTTAGGTGCTGGCTTACTGTAATACTGCAATTGATTTAATTCATTCAGCAGATCACGAACAACTGTACCTCGTGCGGAACAAGTACCTTTATCATCAAAAGCTTGTCCCATTTGCCTGCTTAAATAGTTCAGCACCATATTGGCCGGGCAAATGTCCCAGGCGACTCTTCGCCCCTTATCTTCCATACTTACATTGGCTATACCTCCCAAATTGAGGCAAAAATCATATTTACCAAAAAGCAACCGGTCTCCAACAGGCACAAGAGGAGCACCCTGGCCACCTAAAACAACATCCTGAACCCTGAAGTCGCAAAAAACCGGCAAACCCGATACAGCAGCAATTGAAGCACCGTGCCCAAGTTGAAATGTAAGCTTGCTTTCGGGCTGATGAAAAACGGTATGTCCATGCGAGCTAATGGCCGCAATATCTGCTTTTGGAATGCCAGATTGGGTTAAAAAAGATAAGACGGATGAACCCAAAAATTCACCATATTCCTGGTGCAACTTCAATAAATCAATTGCACGCTTTTGGTGGGCATTTTGAAGTTTTTTGCTCCATGCCTTGTCGTAAGAAATTGTATCTGCTTTAACTATTTGCCAGTCCAGGTTTTCTCCATGCATATTGAATTCACAGATAGCTATATCTAAACCATCAAGCGATGTTCCCGACATTAATCCGGCAATTAAAGATTTATTCATTACCCATTATAAATTTGTCTGTTCTTCTGAACGTTTAAAATTAATGGTTTTTATAGAAGTATTATGTTTTGGATCTGAAACAATAAGCTTTAATTGCAATGTGCTATCCTGCGGTAAGTACTCGTCAAACTCGTAGTAAAGCAAATCATTTTTAGCATCGTAGCTAAAGAGCACCCACTGACCGTTTATATAGCCATTGTAAGAGTCAATCCCCGTAGCATCATCAGTAATTTTAACAGAAATACCCTGTTCACTGGTCATATCTTTATTTTCATAAATATTTACCGGTTTTATTTCCGGAGGAATAGTATCGACCATAAGTGCAAACCTACCAAAAGATCTGACTCGGGTATGTGCCCGGCCTTTATCATACCTTACCTTTGAAGTAACCGGGCTGGTATTGCCATTTTGGGCCACAGAAGCCAGGTATAATTTATTTTTAAGATGATTGGGGACGCCAGGAGCTTCTAACGTGAAATTAAAACGCTGATGCAACGGTACATGCTTATCGTGAAGATGGTATATCTTACTATACATTTCCTCTGAACCTGGTTCACTACTGTATGTAAAATTCAACTTGGTATACAGCGATTTCGAAGGAAAGACCAGGTGAACATCGTCATTTTCGAAGTGATTTGTTTGCCCTGGTTTCAGAACCCTGGCAACCGGAATATTCTGGTTAGCATTTACAGGATCAACACCCAATAACGTAAAACTCAGAACAGATTTATTCCCATGGGCATCAATAGCATGAACTTCGACGTGTTTCCGATCTCCGGGTGCAACAAAAACCCTCCCCCGCTCTTTACTGAACTTATATCCACTAAAATGATTTCCCTCATCAATAAAGCATTTATGGGCTTTAATGTTCCTGTCAACCTTCAATGCGTAATCCATATGGGAAAGAATGTACCTATTTTCAGCAAATGACAGCTCATTTAATTCAAGAAAATATGTAAGGGCATCATCTACAAAAACTTTTAACTGATTTACTCCGCAGCGATTATAGGTTTTATTCAGGTAATCATTTACATAAACGCCGAGGCCAATTGTATCAGCTACCTTTATTGGAGCATTATTTTTAACTTTATAATTATGTCCTGATTTTTGCAGGCTAAACAAAAGTTTTCTTTGTACATTGTTCACTGTTGCGCCATCAGAAAGCGGATAAACTATGAGATTATGAAATCTGGGCGCGATATTATCCACCACATCAAAATTCCAACGCAGCGGGTTCTGCGGTTTTTCGTTATCAGTAGTGCGAATTTCAAAATGCAAATGTGGGCCAAGGCTACTACCTGAATTTCCACCTTTTCCGACCACCTCACCCTGCTTCACATTTATTAAACCGGTTTCTGGAAATAAATTTACAGCAAAACTTTTACTGGCATATTGCTGGCGTCGCACATACTCTTCAATCTGAATATTAAACCTGTGTAAATGTGCATAAACCGAAGTATATCCGCTTGGATGTGTTATGTAGAGCGCATTTCCATAGCCATATGGTGAAACTTTTATTCTGGAAACATACCCATCAGCTATGGCATAAATATTCAGCCCTGTTTTTCCCTGGATTTTAATATCAATTCCTGTATGAAAATGGCTTCCTCTTAACTCAGCGAAATTTCCGCTCAAAAGGATATCTATATCAACCGGCGAACGAAAAACACCATTATCATTATTGCTCTGTGCTGACAGATAAGCGGGGCAGGAGATCAAACAAGAAACAAAAAAGATAAAAAACATAAATCTATCTGGAGATATTTTCACATTTATTCGATCAAGCATAAACATCATAATTGGAAATAATTTGTTATACAGAAACAAAAATAAATAAAAGTTGTAGACGGCCTATTGATATATCTTTTTCATGTATTAAACGTATAAAAAATTAATAAACCACAAATTTAATAAGCATTGTGAAGGTTAAGTAAAATAAACAAACGTATATTTGTGCAATTAGGTTTCTTGTTTTAAATTTGTATTAAATAAATTCAATCGTGGATGGCTGATAAAGACCAAAAATTGATAGAAATACAGGAAAAACTGGATCAGCTTATTAGCTCTTATGAAATGTGCATGGAAGCGAATTCTATGTTATCAAGTGAAATAGAGGAGATAAAAACACGATTAGATAAAAGAAACGCTGAATATGAAACATTGAAGGAGCGTTTCGAGACATTAAAAGTAGCCCGGTCCATAGGTGACACACCTGAAGGGAAAAAGGAAGCCCGGGCAAAAATTAATGCAATAGTGCGGGAAGTTGATCAATGTATTGCACTTTTAAATCGCTGATATGAGTGAACTGAGTGACACATTTACGATAAGAGTAAATATTGCAGACCGTTACTATCCGCTTAAAATAAAGCGGACGGACGAAGCTAAGGTGCGTAATGCAGCTACAAAAATAAACGAAACGGTATTTCAGTACCGGAAAGTGTATTCAGACAAAGATGCACAGGACTTTTTAGCTATGGCAGCATTACAATTTGCAACAAAATTAACGGATATAGACGATGAAAAATCCGGAAATGCGTACCAGGAATTTCTGCAGGAAATCAGTCAAAAACTCGACTCAGCATTGAAAAAACAATAAGAGGTTCTTTTACATAAAGAGTTTGCCCGCATTAATCTAGTTGACTTTTGAAAAATCAACACTACTAAAATTGGTGTTTAGCTGAATGCAGTAAAGACAGGCCTCATCCCGATTCGTCGGGATCTTCTTCGGAAGACAGTGGAAGTCTGATCTGTGGTCGCGGCACCATCCATGTCAGAAATGGATTTTTTACTAAAAGCAATAGTTTTAATGCGGGCTTTTTTGTGCCAATTTCCACACCTAGACATCAAATTAAAAACACTATTAATCATATATTTACAAGTATTTACTAAAACTAAACAGATATGGACGGACTTACAATTATTTTTCTGATAATATCTTTTCTTGTAGGTGCCACCGTTTCATTCTTTCTGTGGAATGCCATGCTGCGCAAACGGAAAGACAACATCATTAAGGAAGGTCGCACCGAAGCCGAAGTGCTCAAAAAAGACAAAATACTTCAGGCCAAAGAAAAATTTCTCGAGTTAAAAAATGAACATGAGAAATACATCAATGAGAAAAACTCGAAAATTAATCAGCAAGAACAAAAATTAAAGCAAAAAGAACAAAATTTCTCTCAACGCTCAGAGGAATTAAACCGCAAAAACAGAGAATTAGAAGCCATAAAAGGGAACCTCTCCAGTCAGATGGAGCTTCTTGAGAAACGCGAAGCTGAAGTAGAAAAAACGCATAAGGCGCAGGTTGAACAGCTGGAAGCAATTAGCGGTATGTCGGTTGAGGATGCAAAGGCACAACTTATGGAGTCGCTGAAGGCAGAAGCCAGAACCGAGGCAATGTCATACATTAACGACATTATGGAAGAAGCCAAAATCTCAGCCAACAAAGAGGCCAAACGCATTGTGATTCAAACCATACAGCGTGTTGCTACCGAAGAAGCCATTGAAAACTCAGTGACTGTATTCAATATTGACAATGACGATATCAAAGGCCGAATTATTGGTCGCGAAGGAAGAAACATCCGCGCGCTGGAAGCAGCAACAGGTATCGAAATCATTGTTGATGACACGCCTGAAGCAATTATCCTGAGTGGCTTTGATCCGGTAAGAAGAGAAATCGCAAGATTATCGCTCCACCAGCTGGTTACAGATGGCCGCATACACCCTGCACGTATTGAAGAGGTTGCGGCCAAAACAAAAAAACAAATTGAGGAAGAAATTATTGAAACAGGAAAGCGAACTGCCATTGATTTGGGAGTCCATGGCTTACATCCTGAATTAATAAGACTCATAGGTAAAATGAAATATCGTAGCTCCTATGGTCAAAACCTGTTACAGCACAGCCGTGAGGTTGCAAACCTCTCTGCAATAATGGCCGGCGAACTCGGGCTAAACACCAAACTGGCCAAACGCGCAGGATTGCTTCACGATATTGGTAAGGTACCAGATGACGATCCGGAAATTCCACACGCAGTTTTCGGAATGAAACTGGCCGAAAAATACAAAGAAAAGCCGGAAGTTTGCAATGCCATTGGCGCACACCACGACGAAGTGGAGATGAACACACTCATTGCACCAATCGTGCAGGTTTGCGATGCCATATCAGGAGCTCGCCCCGGTGCACGACGCGAAGTAGTAGAATCTTACATCAAGCGCCTTAAAGACCTTGAAAACCTCGCGCTGCGACACGATGGTGTGCTTAAAACCTATGCCATACAGGCAGGCCGCGAACTACGCGTAATTGTTGGAAGCGATAAAGTTTCTGATAAGGAGTCAGAAGCACTCTCATTTGAAATTTCAAAACAAATACAGGATGAGATGACCTATCCGGGACAGGTAAAAGTAACTGTCATCAGAGAAACACGCTCAGTAAACTACGCGAAATAAAAAACATGTAAATAAATTTTAAAGTCGGATGAATAGTTTGTAATTTCATCCGACTTTTTATTATATGACACAAACCAAACAAATACTCATTACCGGAGTCGCCGGATTTATTGGATCAAACCTCGCCGAGGCCCTAATGAAAAAGGGTTATAGGGTAAGCGGAATTGACAACTTTGCCACAGGCAAACACAAAAACATTCAAGAACTCCAAAATCTTTTCCCCGATTTTAAATTTACTGAAGGTGATATACGCGACAGAGCATTACTTGACAAAGTTGTGCCTGGCAATGATATTATCATACATCAGGCTGCACTGGGTTCAGTACCCAGAAGCATAAAAGATCCTTCAACATCTATTGATGTAAATATCACCGGCACAACGAATGTGTTTTATGCAGCATATAAACATAACGTAGAACGCGTGGTATATGCAGCAAGCTCGTCAACATATGGCGACAGTGAAGAGTTGCCTAAAGTTGAACACAAAATCGGAAAACCTCTATCGCCATATGCAATAAGTAAATACGTTAATGAGTTACTGGCTGAAAACTTTCACCGCATTTATGGCTTAAACCTCATAGGCCTTCGCTATTTCAATGTTTTTGGCCGCCGGCAAGATCCGGAAAGCACTTATGCCGCGGTAATACCAAAATTTGTGAGCCAATTAATGAATCATCAGCCACCTACAATCAATGGTGACGGTGAATTTTCGCGCGATTTCACTTATATTAAAAACGTGATACAGGCCAATGAACTAGCAGCCACAACGGCAAAACCCGAAGCGCTGAATCAGGTATACAATGTGGCATGCGGGGAGCAAACATCACTGAACGAACTTTTTGCTATGATTAGAAAAGAATTGACACAATTCGACAAATCAATAGCTGAAATAAAACCAGATTACGGTCCAACAAGAGCAGGCGACATCCCCCACTCGCTTGCCAGTATTGAACTCGCCAGAAACTTACTGGGCTATGCGCCCCAATACACTGTAAGTGACGGTTTAAAAGAGGCGATTAATTGGTATTGGAAAAACTTGTAAAAAAATAGCATTATGAAGCAAATACAGATGGTTGATCTTCAGACTCAATACAAACGGCTTCAAAAAGAGATTGATGAAGGCATTCAAAATGTTATAGAAGACGCAAAATTCATAAACGGACCTGCAGTAAAAACCTTCGCAGCTAATCTGGCAGACTACCTTAGCGTAAAACATGTAATTCCATGTGCCAACGGCACCGATGCCCTTCAGATTGCACTGATGAGTGCAGGAATACAACCAGGCGACGAAGTTATTACCCCGGATTTTACTTTTATTGCAACCGTTGAGGTTGTTGCGCTCCTTGGCGCAAAACCAGTGCTTGCAGATGTAAACCCTGAAGATTTCACAATAGATGTCAATCAACTGGAATCACTCATAACAGATAAAACCAAAGCCATTGTACCAGTGCATCTTTTTGGTCAATGTGCCAACATGGCTTCAATAATGAATATTGCGCGTAAGCACAACCTGAGAGTCATTGAAGACACCGCTCAGGCCATAGGGTCCGATTATTACATTAAAGACAAACCCGGCAAAGCAGGCACACTCGGAGATTTTGGATGTACCTCATTCTTTCCCTCTAAAAATTTGGGGTGTTATGGCGATGGTGGTGCATTATATACAAATGACGATGAACTTGCTGCAACAGCAAAAAGTATTACCAACCATGGTAGCACAGTAAAATACCATCATGACAGGATCGGCGTAAACAGTCGCCTTGATGCTATGCAGGCAGCAATACTAAATGTAAAACTTAAAAATCTGGATGATTTTAACCGAAGACGTCAGGCAGCTGCTATTTTTTACGACCACCACCTTGAAGAGATACCAGAAATAGCAATACCTGTAAAACGAGATGCTTCATCACATTCCTATCACCAATACACAATAAAAGTACCCAAAGGTGAAAACAAAAAATTACAGGAATATTTAAAAAAACACGACATCCCGTCCATGATATATTACCCGATACCCCTTCATAAACAAGCCGCATTCAAAGAGTGGACAGATGACCGCACATTTCCCGTTTCAGATGAGCTGGCTGAACGGGTATTATCTTTACCTATGCATACAGAACTTACAAAAGAGCAGCTGACCCACATTTGTAACACCATAAAAACATACTTCCATGAATAAAAACGATTTTTTCATTCATGAAACAGCAGTGAAGGATGAACCCTGCGAAATAGGTGAGGGTACAAAAATATGGCACTTTAGCCACATCATGAAAAACAGCCGCATTGGAAAAAAATGCAACCTGGGCCAGAAT
>NZ_DATFKB010000173.1:0-9065 GCF_035268865.1 Salinivirga sp.
TGCATCTAATAATGATTCGTATTTTTTTTGTTTAATTTCGTTCTCTATTTGGTTTAATTGGTAGTTCCATACAAAGAATGGATCTGACTGTTTGTTTTGTTCAAGCTTATCTATAAATGGTTGAACCTTTGATTTATCAAATTCTCCGGTTGAAGGATTTTTGAAAATAGGGTTGCTTTTTATTGCCCGGTGGATGTTGGTACCTTGAATAAAATCAAATTTTTCCTCTTCTGTTACTGTTATTCCAAGGTAATTGAGTTCATGATTTAGCTTTTTGTTGCGCACTAAATCGGCAAATGCCTTTATTGCTGAACCTTGCTGTTCTTTTTTTGTGTAATCATCTTTGAGTACGATTCTATTGTATCTGTCTATTTCGCGTTTTTCCTTTAAATACTCTTTATAGGTAATGGTTTCGACTATACTATCTGCATTTGTTTCGCTGATTCTGTATGGAGGAAATTCGCCTTTTTTATTATTTTTATTACATGCTGTAAGGGCAGATAAAGCCAATAGTAAAATAATTATTTTTTTCATAAGTGTATATTTTCTTATTTTGTTGGAACCTTATGCCTTTTTTTAGCAGGCTGCCAATTATTTAGTTTACAAATATAATTGCTAAACAAAAAAGACCAATTTTTTACTTCAATGATCGAATATTTTTTTCATTTTTTTTTAACTGAGATTATGAAACCTCCATGACAAAGCTTTTGACACACACGCGTATGATTATTTGGAACTTTACAGGTAAAAAGCTTTAAAACAGGGAATAGGAGGTTCCATCCCGATTGGTATCGGGACATGTAATGACCTTTGAAAATTAAAAATAAACATATGAATCGAATTACAAAATTGTTTAATATAACCTACCCTATTGTACAGGGAGGGATGGTTTGGTGCAGTGGATGGCGTCTGGCAGCCGCTGTCTCAAATGCAGGCGGGCTGGGACTTATAGGAGCAGGCTCTATGCGACCAGAGCTACTTATTGAGCACATACGAAAAATCAGAGCATCGGGTGTTACAAATTTTGGTGTAAATATTCCATTGCTCTATTCTTATGCTGAAGAGTTTATAAATATCGTTATTAGGGAACAGGTACCAATAGTATTTACATCAGCAGGTAGTCCGAAAAAATATACAAATCTTTTAAAAGATAATGGAATTAAGGTAGTACATGTTGTGTCAAGTGCTAAGTTTGCCGCTAAAAGTGAGCAGGCGGGGGTGGATGCTGTTGTTGCAGAGGGTTTTGAGGCTGGTGGCCATAATGGGAGAGAAGAAACCACAACACTTACCTTAGTGGAGCTTGTGAAACAAAGCGTTGGTGTTCCGGTTATTGCTGCTGGCGGTATCGCTAGCGGTCGTGCTATTTTGGCTGTTCAAAACCTTGGGGCCGAAGGCGTGCAAATAGGTAGTCTTTTTGCTGCGAGCGAAGAGTCTTCAGCCAGTTCTCAATTTAAAAAAGCAGTAATTGAAGCTAATGAAGGTGATACCATACTCGCACTTAAAAAACTTGCGCCGGTCAGAATGCTAAAAAATCATTTCTGTAATATGGTTTTGGAGCAGGAGAACACAGGGACTTCAAAAGAGCATCTCTTAAACTTGTTAGGTAAAGGGCGTGCAAAAAAGGGGATTTTTGATGGTGATCTGGAAGAGGGAGAATTGGAAATAGGGCAATCATCATCGATGGTTTCCGTTATAAAACCAGTTCGGTCGATTATGAAAACTTTAATTGCAGAATATAGAGAAGCTAGCAATGAATTTTATAGTTATTTTTAAATTTGATTTTATATAGGAAATATTTAGATGTGATTTTTTTTAAACCCGGTCTTATTCTAAAACTTAATCGACTGGCGTTAACCCTGCTTTTATTGACCATTTTTGGCCATTTATTAAAAGGGCAGCCAGTTATTGAACCTCCTGTAATTGATTCAATATCTGTTGATACTGCTGCTAATGGAGTTTATCATTGTGTTTTGGGATGGGAACCCTATGACTGGAGTGGTTATGATATTGATTCGAGCGGTTTTATTGTGAGAGATGTGATACCCGGGTCAGGTTATGCAAACCCAGATACAATTTTTAATGCAAATGCTACTTTCTATATGGATTATTCTTCTGATCCTTTAAATGAAATTCAGGGGTATGGCCTTGTTGCTTTTTCTGTTGTCAATGGAGAATTCTTAAAATCAGAAATTGAAGATCAGTTTTCCAGGAATATAAGACTGCAAGTAGTAAATTATGACTCGTGCACTGCCAGTGTGAGTCTCTCCTGGAACGATTACTACAGCGATGAGGCTCCGTCAGGAACCGAAGAGCCTGCATATACCCTGAAAGCCATTTCCGCAACTGACTCTAGAGTTGCTGCAACCACCGTTAATTCCTATACTTTTGAAAACCTGAATCGGGAAGAAATTTATCAATTCCGATTGATTATTGACCCAGATGGTTTTACTTCATCTTCTAACCCTGTAAATGCGCTTATTACAACACCAGAAGAACCATCAAAACCATATATTGAAACTCTAAGCAACTCAGAAAATTTTATCACTACTGGTGCAGTATATGGAGATGAAATTGTAACAGATCATATGCTGCTGATGGGTTCTATAGACCCGGTGTCAGGTTATGATACTGTAGATGAGTTTTATGTTGAAAACCGGCCCTATACTTTCAGTGAATCACGATACGGAGAAAATATTACTTACTATTATATAGCTGCATTTAATAGCTGTGGAATTAATCCGGTATATTCCGATACGATTAATACAATTGTATTGTCTGCCGCAGATAATGGCGATTATATTAGTTTGCAGGCAAATGGGCTGGGAAAATCCGATGTTCAATATAGATTATATCGTCAGGCAAACGGTGAGACGACAATATTTGATCCAGGTTCAGAGCCAATCTTATATGATGATTATTCTGTTTTTGATTTAACACTAAGTAATCCAGGTGTAAGGTACTATATAGAAGCCAGATTGGGCGATTCTGTAATTGTTAAATCGAACCCTGTTGAGGTTAAAATACTCGACGATTTATTGTGGCCAAATGCTATAATCGCCGGTGAACCAGGAATGGATGGGGCCTTTAAAGCAATTCCCCAGCGATCATTGCCAGCCAGTTATAATCTAAGGATTTATAACAAGTGGGGTGACTTAATATTTGAAACAAACGATATTGATAATCCATGGAGAGGCAGATATAAAGGAAGTTTTGTGATGTCGGGCGGGTATTTATATGTTGCTACATACAAATTTCCCGGGAAAAAAGAAAAAGTAATCCGGGGTACCGTTACCGTAATACATTAGTTTCAAAAAGTAGATAAATAAAATTAAATTATTTGATGTTATTTGAGGAGGATTCAATAAATTTACAAATTCTTTAAGTTCAAATATAATTAGTGAGGTTATTTTAAGGTATGTTTCATTATTAGCCTTAAATTTGTGAAAATTGCATAAAGTATGGGTAAAGAGCACAGTCTTACCATTAAATATAAGTCTATTAGCCTGATTGGAAGTAAAGCAAGGCATAATCAGGATGCCTACGCAGAATTTCAAATACCGGGAGGTTACGGTTTTGCAATCTGCGATGGCATAAATGGAAAAGAAGGAGGAGGAGCCATTGCCTCAAAAATGGCAATCGAATCAATTAAGAGACAGTTTCGGAATACTCAATTTAAAAATCCGCAAAAAGCGCTTACCAACGCACTTACACTGGCCAACTTCCAGTTATACGATCATATTCAAAAAAATGAGCGTTTTAAAGGAATGGGAGCCAGCTGTGTTATTGTGCTTGTTATTGACGAGCGTGTTTATTACGCATATATAGGCAATGTCCGTTTCTATATTTTGCGGGATAATACTATTTACAGATTAACCCGCGACCACACTAAAGCACAAACAGCCCTTGCCCAAAACAAGATAAACGAGGAAAAGCTGGAGTCTGATCCTGGTTTTTATATAGCCGACAGAGCATTGGGCTTCGACAAGGATGTGAATTTTTCGGTTTGCAAACAACCCATATCAATGGAAGAGCATGATATGTTACTGCTCACTTCAGATGGGTTATTTAAAGAGCTTACAGAAAACCAAATTGCTGAAGTTGTTAATGATCCCGATGCATCGGTAGATTTTATGGCCACAAATTTGGCCCAAAAAGCCGATCAGGCCGGAGGGAACGATAATATTACGCTCACCCTGATGCATGTGTTCGATCCGCAAAAAGTGCCTTTTACTCCCGAAACAGGTGAAAAAACAGAGATCGTTGAAGGTAAGAAAGGTATTCCAAAGGCAGTCTGGATTGTGCTGGGTGTAATTGGTCTTGTCGCATTGCTGTATGGAATCAGTGAAATTGCTTTTAACCATGAGCGTGTGACCACAGAGCAAAAACCACAAAAGAGTGTCGTCGATACACAACCGAAAGATACAATTAAGCCGGCACGCACAGAGGACTTAACTAAAAAGAAAGAGAAGGAGCCACAGGGAATTAAGCCTGAATTCATTCCTTACAAAATTGAAAAAGGCGATAACTTTTACCGATTAGGTATCAGATTCAATGTTACTGTACAGTTGCTTGAAAAAGTGAATAATGTTCAGGCTAAACGCTTACGCCTGGGGCAACGTATCCGAATACCTGTAAAAGCCATACATAAAGTTGAAAAAGGCGAAATGCTTAGCACCATAGCAGAAAAATATCATACACCTGTTAAAGATATCCTTAAAGCGAATAAGCTCGATGATGCCGATCGTCTGAGTGAAGGTATGGTGTTAAATATTCCCCTGCAGTACGACGATAAAATCTCTGAGTAACCTTGCAAAACAAATTCAAATATTTAAGTCTGTTATTACCGGGCTTATTGCCTTTGTTCGTTTTTATTTTGGCCGACGAGTTTGCCGGAACAACAAATGCAATAATTTTGGCATTAATAGCAGGAGGGGCTGTGTTTGTATATACATGGATACGCAACAAAAAAGCAGATGCTTTTGTGTTGTTTGACACATTGTTGCTTGCTGCCTTCGGTGGAGTTAGCTTACTGCTGCACGATGATATTTTTTTCAAGCTCAAACCGGGTATAATTCAAACAATTTTGGTTGTAATAATTGGTCTTAGTGCCTACTCGCCCAGAAATATCATGTTGAATATGGCACAGCGCTATATGCCCGATAAGGAGTTTGATGAGGCTCAACTTCGTCAACTGCGGAGCCAAACACGAGTGCTTTTTTGGTTGTTTTTTACCCATACCTTGCTCGTTTTTTACAGCGCATTTTACATGTCTAAGGAAGCCTGGGCTTTTATAAGTGGAGGACTGTTTTATGTGATAGCTGGTTTATGGTTCGTTGTGGAATTGGTGCGGCAAAGAATATTGAGATCAAATATTGAATGGCTGCCTGTACTAAATGAGGAAGGAAAGGTAATAGGTAAAGCATCGAGAGCCCAGGTGCACAGTGGTTCAAAGGTTTTGCATCCTGTTGTGCATTTACATGTTTTTAATAAAAAGGGGGAGCTGTTCGTGCAAAAGAGATCCATAGATAAAGATATCCAGCCCGGAAAGTGGGACACGTCAGTGGGTGGGCATATATCCTTTAAGGAAACCCCGCAGAAAGCACTTCAGCGAGAAGCCAAAGAGGAGCTCAATATAAAAACTGGTGATGCGAAGTTTTTGTTCTCTTACATTTGGGAGAGTGATGTGGAGAAAGAATTTGTATATACATTCGCCATAACAACAGATCAGGAGGTAACGCCAGACCCCAGGGAACTTGCTGGAGGAACGTGGATGAAGATTGGCGAAATTAAATCAAAGTTGGGGAAAAGTTTTTTTACCCCTAATTTTGAACATGAATTTCAGATGCTAATAAAACGTATTGTATTTAAATAGTGCAGAAAATAAAAAAACAATCTTTGTTGCTGAAATAAAAAAAATTGAATATATTAGTCCAAATTGTCTGAAAACTTTTTCGTCATGATAGATAAATACATAGCTGAATTACTGAAGACCAATACCAGGGTAATTGTGCCTGATTTTGGCGCTTTTATGGTTAAATCTTCCCCTGGGAGTACCGAAAAACAGGTCTCTTTTAATGATTTCCTGAAATATAATGATGGTTTGTTGATAAACCATATTGCCAAGAAGGAGAGTATTGTTAAAGAGGAGGCCCAGAAAAAGGTAAAGGCTTTCGTCGATGATATACAACAAGAATTAAAGGCCAATAAGCCTTTTAAAATTGCAGATTTAGGCTATTTATATAAAGATCCGAGAGGTTCAGTAAGATTTAAAGCTGGTGATGAGAAACCTGAAGGAGGCAAGGCTGCAGCCAGTACACAGTCAGCAACATCAGTTAAGCTTGACGAAAAAGAGGAATCTGCTCCGAAAAAGAAAGAAGAAACCAAAGTAGAGAAGAAAGAAGAACCAGCGGCTAAGAAGACAGATACAGGTGGCGCAGCAGGAAAAACGCTTAATGAAAAGCTGAGCGATAAAAAAGACGGTAAGACCCAGGTTAAAACCGGAGCCCCGGAAGCAAAAAAAGCTGCAGCCGAAAAACAGCAAGCTAAACCAGGCGGTTCAAAAGTACCTCCCGGGAAAAAACCGCCCGCAACAAAACAGCCTAAAAAGGCTAATAACTCTTCAGTAGCAATTATTACAGCAGCAATTATTGTTGTTTTAGGAGCTGGTGCAGTAATAGCTTATCTGAACTGGAATACTGTACAGGGATGGTTTGGTGGTTCTATCTTTGGTGAGGATGAACCCAGGGAAGTAGCTGTAGATAGTGCCGCAATAAAAGCCAAACAAGCCAGAATGGACTCAATAAGAATGGCGCAGGCAAGGCAAGACAGTATAGAGCAGGCTCGTCAGGATAGCATCCGTAAGGCCGAAGAGATGAAGAAAAAGAACCAGAAAAAATATTACCTGGTCGCCGGTAGTTTTAAAAATAAAAAATATGCCAATATGTTTGTTGAAAAACTTAATGGTGAAGGATACAACTCTGAGGTATTTATGGAACGGCGAGGATTTTACCGTGTCTCATTTAACAGCTATATCGACAGACAGAAAGCTTTTAATGAGTACCGCCGCATGAAAAATCAGGATATTCAGGTTTGGGTACTCAGACATTAGTATACAAAACTTTTTAATATAAAGCTGGCAATCATTGCCGGCTTTTTTTATTTTTGCTTTTTACTGCTCTATTAATAAAATCTTTGAATGAAGTTATCGGTTATAATTGTCAATTACAATGTAAGGCACTTTCTACGGCAGTGCTTGCAATCCGTTGAAAATGCAGCAAGTAAAATTAATGCAGAAGTCTTTGTTGTTGACAATAACTCTGTCGATGGTTCTGTTTCAATGGTTCGCGAGTCGTTTTCATGGGTAAAATTGATCGAGAATAATGAGAATCTTGGCTTTTCAAAAGCTAATAATCTAGCTATAAAACAAGCAAAGGGCGAATACGTGTTGTTGCTTAATCCGGATACTGTTGTCGAAGAAGATACTTTTTTGAAAGTGGTCGAATTTATGGACCAGCACGCTGATGCCGGCGGCCTTGGAGTTAAAATGATTGATGGAAATGGCGATTTTTTGCCCGAGTCGAAACGAGGTTTACCTACCCCAATGGTAGCCTTCTATAAAATTGCAGGTCTCTCTGCACTTTTTCCATACTCAAAAAAGTTTGGCCGCTACCATCTTAAATACCTTGATAAAGAAAAGGTTCATGAGGTTGATGTGCTTTCAGGGGCTTTTATGTTAGTGAGGAAAAAGGTAATTGATGAAATCGGAGGCCTCGATGAAACATTTTTTATGTATGGCGAGGATATTGATTGGAGTTACCGAATAAAAAAATCCGGCTATAAAAATTATTATTTTCCCGGTACAGCAATTATCCACTACAAGGGAGAAAGTACAAAAAAGGAGAGTATTAATTATGTGGTTGTTTTTTATAACGCCATGATCATTTTTGCTCAAAAACACTTTGCCCGCAAATATGCCTCTGTGTTTTCTTTCCTAATTAGATTGGCCATTATGCTTAGTGCGGGTTTAGCTATTTTTAAACGCTTAGTTAAACGGCTTTTCATCCCGGTAATTGATTTTTTTGTTTTGTGGGGTGGATTTTGGCTACTTACTCCTTTGTGGGAAAAATACCAATTTGGTGCATCCAACTGGTTTCCTGATTTTTATTTAACTACTGTAGCGCCGCTGTATGTGCTAATATGGATTATTGCATTGTTGTATAGCGGAGGATATGATAAGCCATATAAGTTTTTTGATATATTAAAAGGAGTTGGATGGGGACTTTTATTGTTATTGATTGTATATGCACTATTGCCTGAGCATTACCGCTTTTCGCGTGTAATGCTTCTGCTTGGAGGTTTGTGGGCCACAATTACCATTCCCGCAATAAGGCTTCTGTATCGTAAAGCGAATGGTAAATCTGTTGGAAACGCTCAAGCAAGCAATACAATAGTGATTGGAAGCTCAGATGATGTGGAACGTGTACGGAAAATTTTTTCAAACGATACTAAAACCGACATCATTGGTTTTGTTTCTGTGTCAGACCAATATGAGGGAAAAGCACTCGGTACTCTTCAAAATATTGAAAAAATTGTCAGGGTAAATAATATATCAGAGGTCATATTCAGTGCACAGCACTTACAAGCAAGGAATATTATAAGGTTAATGATAAAACTGGACGATCCGCGATTAAGATTTAAAATCGTGTCGCCAGATGGGATTTCTGTAATTGGAAGTAGTACAATACACTCACTCGACGATGTTTATAGCGTAGAGGTCAATGCCATTAATAAGCCACCAAATAGACGTTTTAAAAGAACACTCGACGTTACATTGTCTTTAATGTTTGTTCTTTTATATCCATTGTTGTTTTATACGGTTAAGCATAAAGGCGGCCTAATAAAGAATGCATGGCGTGTTTTGACCAGTAAAATGAGTTGGGTTGGCTTTGGTCAAACAGACCGACTACACGAACTTCCAAATATTAGAAAGGGTGTTGTGCATCCTGGTATGTTGCATAAAAAAGAACAACGCTCATCAGATATGGTTCAGCGGGTAAATATGATTT
>NZ_DATFKB010000174.1:0-19409 GCF_035268865.1 Salinivirga sp.
CTGAAAAATGTAACCATAATAAAGATGTCTGTAATCGTCTAGCTTTAATGTGGAGTCGTAAGAGTGAAAGCGCTCGAGTAATGTAGGATAAAAATATTCAGAGGATTTTTTGTGGGTGTTTTTTTCAATTTTTTTATAATCAGGAGCTTTAAAATCATGATCTTGCCCAGATAATTGTCCCGATGCGTAAAGAATAAAAATAGCTATTAAAATTCTCATAGTAAGTGGATTTTATGATGAATAATGATTTTCCTGTAATAACGTAAAAATATGTTAAAAAATTCTCATTCCGGATAAATTAATAAGTTGATTATGTACTTTCTTTTTAACCCTACTGTGAGCTGTTTATCATCTAAGTAATTGACATATTGTATAGTTAAGAAATCATCCATCTTAGCAGACTAATTTTCCTGAAAATCGTTTTTTATTATTATATTGAACTCACATAGATTTCGCCACATGACAACAAAACCATGGTATGTATCGCTTTTCGAAAATTATGCGAATAAATACGATAAAGAGGTCTTTACACAAGGCACTTTAGGGGAGTGCGACTTTATAGAGCGCGAACTTAAAAATAACAAAAACCTCAAAATACTGGATGTGGGTTGCGGCACAGGCCGACATGCCATTGAACTCACCAAAAGAGGGTACCAGGTAACCGGTATCGATCTTGCTGAAGGACAACTCAAAAAAGCCCGGGAAAAAGCAGTGGCTGCAAATCTTAATGTTGACTTCCGCCAGCAAGATGCACGAAACATTTCTTTTAAAAACGAATTCGATGTAGCCATCATGCTTTGCGAGGGTGGTTTTCCATTAATGGAGACCGACGAAATGAACTTTCAGATTCTTAAAAGCGTAACTGAAGCGCTGAAGTCACATGGAAAATTCATTTTTACTACCCTGAGCGGATTGTTTCCGCTATTCAACTCCATAGAGAAATTTACAGCAGAAGAGAGTAAGGAGGGTAATGCGGTATACCATAGCAACAACTTTGATCTGATGACCTTTCGCGATCGCAATATCACCGAGTTCGAAGACGATGATGGCAATAAAAAAACATTGGAATCTAACGAACGTTATTATGTTCCCAGCGAAATTACCTGGCAACTGAAAACGTTGGGCTATAGTACCATTGACATTTACGGAGCCACGTTGGGCGCCTTTTCCCGTAACGATAAACTCACACCCGACGACTTCGAAATGTTGGTAATTGCAGAGAAGTGAGGTTTGAGTATAGAGAGTGAGTTTTGAGTTGTATGAAGTCAGTAGGCATGACATTACGGTAATAGAATGTCCCAAACGAATAATATTGACACCACGAAACACCCATTAATCCCGAAATTGTCATTAGGTTTCAGCTAAATGACAATTACTTTCGGTGAGCTACGCCTCGCTCCGGTTCGATTAAGAAAATCTAGACTTTCCGGTTTCACCGAAAAGTAAGATTAACTTCTTGAGCTCATCGCTTTGCTTTTCGGTTTCCTGAACCGGGATTAACCTCGATAGGCTTACGCCTAATGCCATTAGAAATTTTTCAAATTCCTAATGACAAATCCCGGTTAATTTTAGTAAATCGGTCATTACGAACATAATAGTCTTTTCACATTTCACAATTTTTGCAACTCGATAGGTTAATCGTAAAGCACACATTGATTGTTGTTTTTGTTTCTTAAATAGACTAAATTTGTATGTGGTTGTCTTAAAAATATAGCTATGAAAAAAACATTACTACTTATTTTGATGGTTGGAGTCCTTATGCATGCCAGTGCCCAGGATTATTATCCCTTTGACACAGCAAATATAAGCTGGACAGAAAGAGAAATTTTGGGTGAGCCCCCTGAAACGACATATTACCACTACTTTGTAGAAGGCGATACGGTTATCGATGACCAAAAATATTTTAAAATTTTCGAAGACCAGGATTCTGCATATTCCTATATGGGAGCTTTCAGGGAAGAGAACCGCATAGTTTATTACCGGGGAATGGATTATTGGATGTTTGAACCGGACTCCACCGTTGTTTTGTACGATTTTACCAAAGATGTGGGTGATACTGTGTATACAGGCCCATATGCAGCGCCACAGGTAATTCAGGGCATTGACTCAGTGATGGTCGACGGAGCGTATCATAAAAGATACAGCACAAACTGGAACCATCAGTGGATTGAAGGAGTGGGAAGCCTCGCTGGTTTTCTTTACCCTATAACCGAGGTCCCCATTGAAACATGGCAACTGTGGATGTCATGCTTTAAAAAGAATGGCGAGGTAATTTATCTGCATCCGGAATTCAGTGATTGTACAACCATGGTAGGCTTACCTGAAGATGAGCCGCAAGGTAAAGTCCGTGTTTATCCTAATCCGGTTACATCGGGCGAAATGATGCACATCTCTGCCCCACGACACATTGTTAGGTATCAGGTCATGGATATCTCAGGCAGGATCATTGAGCAAGAGAAGGGCATTAAATCAAAACAATTAACCATCAGTACACCCTTTTTCGGTGAAGGTGTTTATGTAATCAGGCTCAGCACTGAGAACCGTGAGTATGTTCAAAAATTTCTGGTAAAACGCAAAAATTAAGGCTTGGGTTTGTAGTTTGCCTTTTATAAGGTCGGTTCCAATGAATCGGTCATCATTCAAAATGCGGCGCATTGAATTGTGTCGATAAAATTACCATCAAAATCAATCTCGTTTTATTCTTTTTGTATTTTATGTAAAAAAAGTTTTTTGCGTCTGGAATTAAGTCTTGAGAATTTATACTCTCCTGTTCGATTGAAGGTAGTAATGTTTTTTTTAATCGAATGCGCACTATAACAGCCATCTATCCATTTGTTGATATTAATATTTCCTTAACTTTTTAATTAAAATCATTCTAAACAACAAGGTAGCTTTCTTGTTGGCAGAGACATGTAAAGGCATAAATTGCTTTTAAAGCAATAGATGCCTCAATTGTTATATTAATATTTATTCATTTAAAAAACATTATTATGAAAATAAGAAAGATGATGTATCATGTATTAACCCTTAGTTTTTTAGCTGCGGTTTTACTTTTTCTTAATTCATGCGAGAATGATGAGACGGACACAGAAACACCTGAAATTGTTGCTGATGCAGGAGATGACATACAAACAGAAGTCGACCAGGAGGTAAATCTTGATGCTTCTGGTTCGAGCACAACTTCAGGTACACTCAGTTATGTGTGGGAAATTGCATCCGCACCTAACGGAAGCAGTGCAGTAATAAATGATATTACTTCTGAAATCGCTACTTTTACTCCTGATGTGGAGGGTGAATACAATATCAGTCTTACAGCATCGGTAGATGAAACAAGTCAAACAGACAATCTCATCGTTACGGCAACAGCTTCAGGCCCCATTGAGCTCTCGTGTTCTGATATAAACGAAGATATAACCTTAGAAAACATATCTAACGGAGTCGACTATTATGTGCCCTGCATGATAGAAGTTAATGCCGGTTTGATTATTGAACCGGGCGTTACTATTGAATTTGCACAGGAAGCCGGATTTGAAATTCAGGATTACGGCGATGCACAAGGGTACATCTCAGCCATTGGAACAGAAACAGATTCTATAAAATTTACCGGAGAGCTTAAGACTGAAGGTGCATGGAATCAAATTCAGATGAAATCCAATGACCTCAGAAATGCCATGGAATATTGTTTGGTAGAATATGCCGGTAATTCAGATGGAAGTGCAGCGGCAATACATTTAGATGAGGGTAAACTTGAGCTTAAAAACTCTACCATTCAAAAAAACAGTAGTTACGGATTGTTTATAGACAATAGTTCAAATATCTCCGGTTTTGCCAATAATACCATTACCGCCAACCAAAATTACCCGTTGCATATTGCTGCTAATCAGGTAGCTCAATTAGATGGTATGAATAGTAGCTATACTGGTAATATGAGCGATGGTGGCGAAAATCGTGATGAAATTTATGTGTTTTCCAACTCCATATATGAACGTGGATACATTACCGGACAGGATGTACACGTATGGGAAAATCCAGGCGTACCTTTCTACATTAACGAACTGGTTTATGTAGGCGAAACTGATGAAGGCGCGCTTCGTATTATGGAAGGTTGCGACATTAGTTTCGGACAAAACTATGGTTTCTGGGTAGATGAATATAATGCTTCATTTGAAGTTCTGGGTACTTCCAGTGAACAAGTGACCATAAGAGGTCGCAGTGGTCAGGGATCCTGGAATGGAATTTACCTCAATACCAACAATACAGCAAACAGTATTGAATACGCCGTAATAACAGATGGCGGTCAGGAAGCGGTTGGGCATTGGTTTGATAATCCTGCCAATATCAACCTCGGGTACTCCGGATCTAATGTTTATTTAAACCTGAGTAATGTAGAGATCAACAATAGTGGCGGTTGTGGTATAGCCGAAGGCGGTGGAACCATCGACCTCATTTTAAACAACGTGACTTATAGCGGAAATGCCGGAAATGATTATTGTAACTAAGGCATTTTAGTAACATAAAATTTCTTAAAATATATCTTAAAAAAAGCCTGGTGTTGTATAAGTGGATCAATGCCAGGTTTTTTGTTTTGCTTAAGCTCCTCGCATGAAAGTTTTATCTCAAAAAAATTTAGTCTGTAAAACCTCATCAGTGTGACAATGGCATAGCATCTCTCTTTAGCGGTGTCATGTGACATTGCTTTTACGTTAAAAATCAGTCTGTTAAATCAGCTTGTTGGGGTATTTTTTCAAATTTTCGGTGCATCACTGCAGCCACCAGCATACCAATTGTAAAGATGGCTCCGGCTATCTTTAGTGCATCCTGAAGGTCGTAATGGTCGGTATACCAGCCCAAAAAAGGACTAATTACAGCAAAGCCAATACGAATAATGAAACTTCTTACAGATAGCACTGTTGCCCGAATATGAGATTCTGTGTTGCGGTTAATATAATCTTTTAAAATGGGTGTGGCCATACCACGCACCAGGTAAATACCAAAAAGTACGGCAATGCCCCATAGCCCGGCAGTAAAACCTAATAGCATAAATCCACCACCGGTAAAGAGAGCAACGAAAATTAAAATGATGTTGGCCGGAATAGCTTTTTCTGCCTTGTAAGCCAGCATGGCAGTTATGGCAACAGATAGGTTCAGTGCAGTCCACAAAATACCAAACCACTCAAGTGGCAGGTCAATGGATTTAAAAAACGGTTGTACGAACCAGGCCAGGGTAAGAGAGGTCATGCCGGCAAAAGATGAAAAAAGGATGTATGTCCTTAGCATCGGATTTTCAACGAGTGCATATCGCATGGTTCGGAATATGGCCAGCATGGATGCTTTTTGAACATGTGCGCTCAGTTTTGGTTCCCAAAGCAAGATCGCTGCTGGTATACCAATAAAAGCTACTACAGCCTGAATTTCAAACGGCAGCCTAAGGCTAATACCAGCTAAAAAACCTCCCACAATGCCTGCGGCAGCTTCTGAAAAGTTGCCCAATGCGGTAATGCGGCCCTCAAATTTGGCATATTCGCCCGTGCGCTTTGTGTTTTTTAATGTGTCGAAAAGCATAGCTGAGTCGGCACCGCTGATGAAACTCATGCTTACACCAATCATGAGCTCGGCTATTACAAAACCACCAAAACCATGAGCAAGCGAGTAGGCCACAAATCCTCCGAAATTGAGTATGGTACCCAGAATTAATGTTTTGCGTCTGCCCAGCACATCGGCCATGTAGCCTGAGGGTATCTCAAGTACCACCACCGTTACCGCGTTAATGGCTTTTAGAAGAAAAATGTGCCGCATTTCAAGCCCGTTATCCTGAAAAAATATTACGATAATGGGCATGAACAGCATGAACCATTTCGCAAATTTGATCAGGTAGAGCAAAAAAATGTTATTTGTGGCACTCCTTTTTATCATATCAGCCGCAAAGATAAATTAACCTCTTAAACATCTCCGGTATTTATGCAAATTCCATCACAGGAGCGCGCCTTTATCTTTCTGTTTTTTCTAAAATGTTATTGTGTGCTTTCTGTAAGTCGTTGGATTTGCATATACTTAGTCCAATTTGCGCTTTATGTAGATGAGTTTCTCTTTTAATTTGTTGATATCCTGCATGATAGTTATTTTTTCGTACATTTGTTAAAGGCACATATGATTTCAAATAGGCTTATGAACAATAAGACTGTAATTGCAAATTATTTTCGATGGATTGCCAGGTATGGGATGGCCTTGCTTAGTGTTTTTATATTTTTTTTCTCCCTGTGCTCTGGTGCCCGAATATATGGCGGAGGCATTCAGGGAGCTTTATTGAACAGTCACAATGCTCTGCCCTGGCTCATGCTTTTTTTATATTTGCTGTTGGCCTGGGAATGGGAGTTAGTTGGGGGCACCATAATTATAATCATCGGTTTGTCTTTATTTTATTTTTTTAATTTACAGGGGCAGCGTTTCTTCCTTGAAGCTTTCATTTTTAACCTCCTCATTATACTTTTGGGTATGTTTTTTCTGGTGAGCTGGTACCTGAGAACACATTCCCGGGAACTATTTAAATAAACTTCAGTTGTTAACTGGCACTTTATCCTTATTTTAAGGTATGTACTACATTTATCCATAGGCTTATACATGAAGTAGTTTTTTACCGGAAGGAATTAAGCACAAATTAAACCGCTTAAATAGTTGTTAACAAAAGCTTATTAGGTTTGTAAACCTAAATTCTTTTTGTAATTTACATTTTTCAAATTTCAACCCACTATATGCAAAGGCGCTCTCTAAAATACTTTGTAGCTACTCCATTAAGACGTGATATAGTAAATATGTTGGCATTTGGGGCTTTATCGTTGCTTTTTGGTTCTGTAAAGTTTTATGTGCCAGGTGTTGAGGGTGCTTTCTCAGATTTACGGGAGATTCCAATGGTCCTTGGCGCATATCACATGATAAATCCTGTTTTTGCCATAGGCCTTGGTGTTATTGGTTCTCTTAATACACCTCCGGAGGCCTCCTATTTGTCCACAGTCTTGTTTCATGCTATAGCCCTTCTGGTAACATCCTTTGTTTTTAAATATGTAAAGAAACAGGAACCCGGGGCAGTGGGGTTGTCATTGTTTGGATTTATATACACGTTTGCCTATTATATTTTTTTAATTATACCATTGTTGAATTTAACCGGTTATCTTGTTGGTTTCAATCTTGATAAAGGTTTTATAGCTTTGTACAAAAGCACGCTTTTTTCATTGCGGTTCGAGATGTTAAGCACTTCAATCATAGTAGCTCTGTATTTATTGCAGGACCGCTTCAGACAATCGTTGCGAAAATACTCCGAGAATCTTGAAACCCTGGCAGAGGAACGAACCAAACATCTTGATGAGGCAATAAAAGAACTTAAACTCAGGCAGCAGCAATTAGTTCAGTCTGAAAAAATGGCTTCCATCGGGTCGTTAACTTCAGGTGTCGCACACGAAATTAACAATCCACTTAATTTTATTTCAGGAGGGATATTCATGCTTGAAAAGATCGATAATGATATAAACCAGAATGAACCTTCGAAAACAAAAGAAAGCTACGCCTCAGCCCTGCAAATGATTTCTACAGGGTTATCGCGAATTAGTAATGTGGTAAAAGCTCTCGCCTCTTTTTCCAGAAAGGCCGGTGCCCAAACAGAAAAAACCGATATACATACCATTATCGACAATACCTTGCTTTTTATACATAAAGATATTTCCAACAGGATTCATGTAGAAAAAAACTTTGAATTGGATCAGCCTATACCCATTTATCCTGAAAAAATCCATCAGGTGCTCATTAACCTTCTCAATAATGCGTATTATGAACTAAATCGCGAGGAGGGAGATGGTAGAAAGCTTGCTATCAATACGAAAAAAGTTAATGGTAAGGCTGTTATTGAGGTTTTTAATTCGGGCTCAAAAATAGATGACGAACACATTGGCAAAATTTTCGATCCGTTTTTTACTACTAAAAACCCTGATGAGGGCACCGGGCTTGGGTTATCAATTTCGTACATGATTATAAAAGAGCATAACGGTAGTTTAACTGCTGAGAATTTGGGCGATGGTGTGCAATTTACTATATGCTTACCGCTTGCATGATAATTTTTGAGTTATTTTGTAAATTATTGTTTAATAAAATTATTAAATCTACTTTTGGGTATTGTTATTTTATCTAAAAATAGTTTTATGATTAATTCTGGCTTTAAATTACTTTTTTTAGCATCATAACTATCGGACTTCCGTTATTGACTCTGGCACAGCAGAGCGAAAATTACAAGCCCGATACCCTAAGTAAATTTGATATACAAGAAAAGGCATTTTTGAATTTTAATGCAGGATCAGCCAAACTTTTAAAAGTGAGCGAGTTTCAGCCAGGTGTTTATGTGTCTCCCGATCAGTTATTCAAGGGTATGGTGCCCGGGCTTGAACTAACTAACGAGCAGGGACCGGCAGGTATGTGGACCCAGTTCAGGATGAGGGGCATTAGTAGTGTTTTCAATAGAAGTGTTCCTCTTTTTATAATCGATGGTTTTATGATTGATGATGCAAAAACCATGGGTATGCGTAACTTTTTAAACTTTATCAATCCACTCGATATCGTAGAAATTGAGGTTATAAAAGCGGGCCCTGAACTCACGCTGTATGGCGCAAGGGCAGCAAATGGTATTGTGAAAATCCGCACCGGTTCAGAGGAGACCCGGCGCGGAATTCAAATATATTACGATGGTAATGTTTCCTTTTCGACAATAAAAGATAAGATGAAACCATTTTCAGCTAATAAATTTAGAAACATTATACAGGATCGTTATGCTGATAACCAGGAAGCCCTCAATTTGCTTGGTAATACAAGTACAGACTGGCAAAATGAAATTTATGATAACCGGGTAAATACCAACCATTTTCTAAAAATAAATGGGAATTTAAACCAACGTAGTATGCCTTATAATCTTTTTTATGGTTATACGCAGCAAGATGATATTATCAATAGTTCTGCTCTGAACCGGAATACTTTTGGAGCGCAGTTTCGGCCTGTTTTTTTTGATGATCATTTGAAGGTAAGAATAAATGTTAAAGGTATGGTTGCTGATAATCAGCTACCCGCTGAGAGTGCTGCTCAAAATGCCCTGTCTTTTAATCCAACCCAACCCGTTTATAGTCAAAATGACCAATATGGTGGTTATTACCAAACAGAAACAAATGACGGTAGTTTTAATCGATTTGCCCTTACAAATCCTGTTGCATTACTAAACCAGATTGATAATAATTGGGATGTAAATCGCTATTTGACTGATTTTGGTCTTAATTATAAAGTTCATAATTTACCCGAACTTTCTGTAGATCTTCAGGTCGGTGTAGATCAAACATCGGTATCTGGAAAGTATATAAACTCAAAAGATGCCGCATGGTACGATTATTCTACAAATAGCAGGTATGAAAATGAATATAAGAATGAAATGTACCAAATCGGTGCACATTACGATAAATACTTTGAATCATTAAAAACTAATATTTCTGTCTCCACGGGTTTTCGCTTTCAGCAATTTGCAGAGGATATGTTAACTGACACATATGATAATGATATGGGGTATAGTGACATAGAAAAATATAGCGTTACAAAAGGACATGAAGCTTTTTATGGACAATTTAAGTTCAGCTACCGGAGTCGATATCTAATGCATTTTGCATTGAACCGCACATCAGTGTCAATATACAATACGGAAAATAGTATTGCTGTATTTCCTGCAATTGCAGTAGGCTGGGATATATATAAGGAACCATTTATGCGGTCGTTTAACCGTATTTCTAATTTAAAGGTGCATTTTTCATATGATGAAAGCAGCGATGCATATTATAACTTGTCCGGAATTGATCGATATGATATTGATTTAACTTATCCGGTATCGGTAAACAAAAATCTGGGCATTGATTTTGGTTTTTTTAAACAAAGGCTTACAGGTAAGGTTGATTTTTATAACAAAACACGTCACGATTTATATGTGAGGATGTTTGTTCCGAACAATTTAAATACCAATAGTTTTATTCTAACCAACAAAGGGAGAAGTGAAAACAAAGGTTTTGAAATTGAGCTTAACTCCAAAATCATAGAACAAAAGGAATTCAGTTGGCAACTTGGCGGGTATATAGCCTTTAATAGCAATAAATTTTACGATATTCACGATAATAATATCGTTGGGTATTCTACTGGTTTAATCCCGGGGGGAGTTGGTAGTCATGCGCAGCTGTATGCAAATAATCACTCCGGGCAGGTTTTTTATTTATACGAACAGGTTTACAATTCTGATGGTACTCCCATCGAAGACCTGTACATTGATCAAAACAATGATGGAGTGATTGATTACAATGATAGGTACCTGGGAAATAATGCCCAGCCACAATACACTTTTGGTTTTGCTACACAGTTTAATTACAAACAATTTAAACTAAGCATAACTGGTATGGCACGTTATGGAAATTCTGTGTACAATGGTCTTGATGCAAATTACACCGCCTATAACGATATGTATCATTCAATGGGTTTTTTACAGAACAGAATAAACAGTGATATACATTTTAATAATCCCCAGCTCTTTTCAGACTATTATGTTGAAAATGCAGCATTTATCAAAATTAAATCTATTCACTTAAGTTATAGTTTTGATATTCCAACTGCCAAATCAATGAATATGCAAGTTTATTCCAATATACTTGATCCATTTTTAATAAGCGAATACAGCGGTTTAGATCCCGAGGTTTATAATGGTATTGATGATAATCCATACCCGTTAACCACAGCATTCATGCTGGGTGTAGCAGTAAGTTTTTAGTTTTATAAATCTCAATATTATTGCTTAAAACCTATAAAGTTTTATTAAATTGCTCTTAAATGATATAAGAAAACGGTTATGAAACCTCCATGTTTAACCATTAAACACATTTATACTGAGCTTGTCGAAGTACACGCAAATGATTATTCGGAGAAGTTACAGTAAAATACTTACTGTCAAAAAGAGGAGATTCCATCCCGATTGGTATCGGGACAAGTAATGACCACTAAAATCAAAATTATAAACATATGAAAATCAAAATTATAAACATATGAATCAAAAACTGAAATGGATTTTGTATTGCTTTCTTACTGCTTTTGCTTTTTACTGGATTTCGAACCTGCTTTTGTGGTTCCCATGGAGCATAAGCGAGTCACTGGGCATTACATTAATGCTTACTGTTGCCCCATTGCTATGGGTTGTGGCTGTTTACCAGTGTTTAATCAGGTATCCCGATAAACAACTGTTTGCTGCCAGTATGCTGATAGGGATCATCTTCTTATTTGTGGCTGCAGTGCTCGATTACCTCTTTTTTGGTTTAATTCGCAATGCATTGGATGACCTGTATAAAATGACTACCTTTTATGGGTATGCCTTTTTACTTGCACTACCTATTCTGGAAGTTATTATAATTCCAAAGCGCATCAAAATGCGCTACCACAAAGTCCAAAAACAAAATTTTTTGTTTATGCTGAATATCGGTTTAACCGCATTGGGCATTCTTATTATTATTATTGAATTGAATATTACACTGTAGCCGGATGAAGCCTCATAATATCTTTAATAACATTGTTGAGCTTGCTTTAACAGCAAAAAACACTAGTTTTGAGAATTGAGCGAAAATCGTACAATTTGAATTTAATCTAAAAGACATGTTGAAAATTAAGTTTCTTATTATTGCCGCATTTATAATGAGCTCTTTGGGCTCTTTTTCTCTTTATGGTCAAATTGGTGAAGAGATAAGGTCATATGTTGACAGCTCAGAGATTGTTCTTAAAAACGGACGCAGGTTGTTGCTTAATAGCTTAAGAGAACATAACTACGATAAGGCAGGAGAAGTTTACCTGTATCTGCGAAAGGAAATGGATAATAAGCCCTACGATGCCTTTAATTATGAGGAGTTGCTTTATATAAATATGATTTTGGGCAACTGGAGCATTTTTGCTGATAAAGCGAAGAATTTCAAGGTTTTTATTCAAAATAGTACCTATCCGGAAACTTACCCCTTAATTGACCCTTTGTATAAAATAGTGCTTAATCGGAATGATCAAATATTGGAAAACCTTAATAATTCAAAGATTGATGATCAGGGACAAAAAGTCGCTGCTTTGTTTTTGCATTTAATAAAACAGCAACAGACCGATGAAACTTATGATGAAATGTACCGCGCGTTTATGCGGCAATATTCAAATAGCGCTTACAACGATTTTCTGACACTTTATTTGCCGCGGCCTTCCTTATATTTAGCCTGGAGTTGGAGCATAGGTGCCCATGCTATGGCAACCACCGGATCGCTTGAAAGGTATTTTCCATCGGGTGTGGGAGGTTTTATGGCTATGGATTTGAATTACAGGGAACTTTATACATCGCTTTTTGTTGGTTTTGCTACGCTTGACCTTAAAAAAGAATTTATTGAACCACTTTTAGGAGTAGATACTGAATTTAATAAAGGTGAAAATTTTTCATATGGTCAGGTTGATATCAAAGGTGGGTATTTCATTTTGCGCAACGACAGGTTTCACCTGGCACCATTCTTTAATTTAGGGGGTGCTTGGCTCCAAAGTACGCGCTTTGACCCGGAAGATGGCAACGATCCCGACATCTATTTGTTCAATACCTTCAAATATGGCCCCGGATTACATGCAGAAGTAAAGTTGGGTGAATGGAACTATCAAGGCGGATACATGGGTCGCGTGCCTGCAAAACATTATGTTAGTATTAAGTTTGAGGCTGTTTATAATTTCTTGAATAAAGCTGAATCAACAAAATTTAATGGTGATATATATAATGTGAATTTAGGATTGGTTTGGGGTTTTGGCCATTTTTAACAGAAAAGGCGCAATAAACACAGTGTTTATCACGCCTGTTCAAAAATCAATTGATTATGTAAAAACATTTTCAGCTTGTGTTGTTCCAGCTGATTATGAGTAATTTGTTTAATCCTTTATAGAACAACCAATAGCCTTGGTTTCACGCAATGGTGGTTCATTCCCGGCCAACAATGCATCTACTGCTTTCTCTACGTATTTATCATTCACTTTTCCTGCTTTTCTCGGGCTGTCATCAATTGCACCAATATATTCCAGTACAAATTCATTTCCCTTTTTATTTAGAACAAAAACGTGAGGTGTTTTAGTGGCACCAAATTTTTTGTAAACTGTCTGTTCCTCATCAAAAAGGTAAGGGAATGTAAAACCTTTCTCTTTAGCACGCACTTTCATTTTATCAAATGAGTCTTCTGGCTGTATTTTCGGATCATTCGGGTTAATGGCAATTACCGGGTAACCTTTCTTTTTGTACTTTTTATCAAGTTCAATAATTCGGTCTTCATTGGCTATAGAATAGGGGCAGTGATTACATGTAAAAATCACAATTGCACCTTTAACGTCTTGCATTTCATCCAGAGAGACCATCTTACCGTCGATATTTTTGAGGTTAAAATTATCGACTTTATCGCCAATTTGATAACCATCAGCCATGAGGGCCGTGGATATAAAAATGCTGATAACAAATAATAGTGTTCGCATAATAATTAGGTTTTAGTTTAACATTTTATCGATATATTCATTTAATTCTGCTGATGTTATTTTCCCTTCATGAAAAGTTTTTTTATTCCCTTTGTAAATCACTGTGGCGGGTATGGCCCCCGACCAACTTTCATCCACAATAGGAATCCATTCATTAGCATTATCGTCGGTGGTTAAAAAGCTGTCGAAGCTAAACGACCTTTTATCAAGGTAATTGTTGGCCTTTTTCCATGCATTATCGCCAAAATCCAGACTGAGGAAGTAAAATTTAACAGGTTTCTGGTTATAGGATTTAATGCTTTTTTCAAATTCAGGTAATTCCTTTACGCAAGGCACACACCAGGTAGCCCAAAAGTTAATCACATATACCGTATCGTTTTGCTTTACGTGCGCTGCTTTAAAGTCAGAAAACTTCCATGTATTTTGGGCATTCAGGCTTAAAGCAAATAGCATAATAACGAATATGTGTATAAAATACTTCATTGTCTTTTATTTTTACAAACATATTGTAATGCAGAAGGTTTAGTGTTTTTTTGTTAATTTTTTATCAAATAAATGTAGATACGTTTTTTTCGTGTTTATTTGATTAGATTTGCATATTGTGAAAGGTGTATTGGTTAATAATACCCACATAAAAACTTTATTACATCATAAACTGTTATCTATCTGTCAAAAGAACAGGTAAAACCACCTGCTTTTTTTTATATTGTGGCAGGAAACTTATAAATTTGCTTAAAATTAAATTGAGAACAAATGCAAAAGCGAATAATATATTTCTTTTCTGTAATTCTCTTTCTTTTTGTTAACGGTCTGTCTGCGCAGGATCCTGAGATGGAATTGATTCGCAAATATGCAGAGAACAGCTTCGAAAATGGTGATTATGAGTTTGCACTTGAGAATTACCTCAAATTATACGAAAATAATAAAGATGACATCAATATAAATTTCCGGCTTGGTGTCTGTTATACCAAAACCAACGACAACAAAACAGGAGGCATTCCGCATTTGGAATATGTAGTTAGCCACAATAATTTTCCAACAGATGCTTACTATTATCTGGGGGAGTCGTACATGTATGCCTATCGGTTTACTGAAGCTGTAGAGGCTTTTTATGAATATAAAATTAGTGGTTTAAACGATGAATTGCTGGCCCAGGCCGACCGGAAAATTACTATGGCCGACAATGCACTGCAATTTATCACTGTGCCTGTTAAAGTCGATTTCGAAAGGTTAGATTCTACTGTAAACTCTACAATGAATGATTACAGACCTTTTGTTATTGATGAGGGTGAGCGAATGATATTTAGCTCAGATTATCGCTATGTGGATGAACTGGAGGTTTATATTTCTGACATCTATACTACCGAGCAGAAAAACGATGGTTGGGAGCAGGCAGAGTTTTGGGAAGGTAATAATTATGAGCATGAAGAGATTGTGGGTGTTTCGCCCGATTGGGATAATTTTGCCATATATTCAAACGGTGATTTCTCAACCCATGATATCTCTTTTGGAAATATTAAGCGACGTGGAATAGAACGCGAAAAAAAGGATTTTCCAACTGATAAGATTAATACACGTGACTTTGAACACGGTGCAACAATTAACAAAGAAGGCAATGTGATATATTTTGCCAGTAACAGACCCGGCGGTTTTGGTGGTTTCGATATTTACAAAATTGTTAAAGATGATGATGACAATTGGGGTGAGCCCGAAAATTTGGGAGCCGCCATCAATACGGAATATGACGAAAACTTCCCATCATTCTCGCAGGATGAACAAACACTCTATTTTTCAACAAAAGGCCATGCAAGTATTGGTGGTTACGATCTTTTTCAGGCAAATTATAATGCGGAGGAAGACAATTGGGCAGGTGTGCGTACTTTAGGTGTTCCCATTAATACTCCTTACGACGAGATGGGAATTTCTTTTGAAGAGGATGGGAAAGTTGGTTACATCGCAGCAAATCGTAATGAAGGTTTAGGCAAAATGGATATTTACAAGGTTACCATAGACCAGGATGCAACGCCAACCATTATATCTGGCTCGCTGATGGTCGGAACCGAAGATAATGCCGTACCCTATTCAGATGAATACAATAAGGTATTTGTAACACTTTACGATAAATTTGGCAATGTCTATTCGCGTTACGAGGCCCAGGAAGGAGGTACTTTCTTTGCTACCATTCCACCTGGAGAGTACACACTTGAAATTTATATCGACGGTTCTGATTATAAGTATACTGAAGATATGAAGATTATCGACACCGGAGAAGATCAAATCTTACCCGAGACCTATTTCATAAGGCCATAAAGGTCAATTTGCTCATTATAACTGAGATTTATGAAACATTTTGCGTTTATAATAATTGCCCTCCTTTTTACTGCTTTTTTAAATGCCCAGGATCCATTGAAGGAAGCCGATGCATTCTTCGATGAGGGTAATTTCCAAACCGCACTCCAGTACTACAAAAAAGCGTATAAAAAAGATTCGACAAACCTCGAGTTGCGGCATAATATGGCGATATGCATGCTTAGTCAGAATATGGACCGGAAACCCGCTATCCCACATCTTGAATGGGTGGTAAAACAAGAGAAGTTTGATGAATATGCGTGGTTCGATCTTGCAAAAGCCTACCATTTTAACCTTCAGTTCGATAAGGCTATTAAGAACTATAAAAAATATATAAAGGTTGGGAAGGACGATGAGTTTATTAAAATAGCAAAGGTAAGTATTAAGCAATGCGAAAATGCCAAAGAACTCATCGCTAAACCAATTGATGTTACTTTTAATCTGCTGAACGAAGAAATTAATACTGAAAATAACGAATACCAACCCTATATTCCTTCCGATGAATCGACTTTGGTTTATACGTCCGATGAAAAATATGACAGTCGTTACAAAATACACATTAACAATATTTTTATTTCAGAGAATGAAAATGGAGAATGGGACAGGCCCAAAACAGTTGGTGTTGTTAATTCCCAGGAAGATGAATTTGTATCAGGACTTGCAGCCAATGATAAATATTTGTTTGTAAAGGTGCGGCGATATGAAGCGTTCGATGACATTTTTGTGGCCGAAAAAGATGGTGATCGCATAAGCAGGCTCGAAGATCTTGGGGAGCCTGTGAATACAGGTGCCGTAGAGAGCGGTGCTACTTTAAGTTTTACGGGCGATACACTTATTTTTGCCTCTGACCGTGATGGCGGAGAGGGTGGTTTGGACCTCTGGATGGCCATGCGTTTGCCAAATGGCAGGTGGGGCAAACCTGTAAATTTAGGCAAACCTGTAAATACACCCTATGACGAAGACTTTCCTCATTTAATGGCCGATGGTAAAACCATGTTTTTCAGTTCCAATGGCCCCAACAGTATGGGTGGGTTCGATGTTTTTAAAACAACTTTAAACGCTGATGCGGGCAAGTGGGCCGCACCACGCAACTTTGGGTACCCGGTCAACAATACCTATGATAATCTCACAATAGCAATGTCGCGTAATTATAGGTATGCCTATGTATCAGATGTGCGCAAAGAAGGTAAAGGAGGTATGGATATTTATCGTGTGGTTTTTAATCAAACCGATGCTAATATTTTTCTCCACAAAGGCACTTTTGTAAGTGCCAATGATTCCATTATCGATCTTCCTGTAAAGGATAAACCCGAAATTAAAGTATTAAACAAGGAGAGTGGTGAATTATTTGGTAAATATCAATACAATAACAGCAAACAACAGTTTTTACTGGCATTGCCTCCTGGTAGTTATCAACTTCAGGCCGAATTTAATGGTTATAAACCAGCAAAACGTGATATCTTTGTACCCGATTTGTTGGAACAAAAAGTATATGACCTTAAAATTCAGTTAGAAGCAGAGTAATATGGAATTAAATCTTCAGAAACCAATTGTTTTTTTCGATCTTGAAACAACCGGTATCGACATTGTAAACGATCGTATTATAGAATTCTCTTTCATTAAAATTCACCCTGATCAGAGTGAAGAAACATGGACCCAGCGTGTGAACCCTGGTATGCCTATCCCTCCAAAATCTACTGAAATACATGGTATAAAAGATGAGGATGTGGCTGATAAACCTCTTTTTAAAGATGTGGCTAAAAAAGTTGCCGCTTTTATTGAAGGGTGCGATTTGGGCGGTTTTAACTCCAATAAGTTCGATATACCTATGCTTGCCGAAGAGCTCGCAAGGGCCGATGTGGATATCGATCTTAAGAAAGTCCGTCATATCGATGTACAGACAATTTTCCACAAAATGGAGCAAAGAACACTTGAGGCTGCTTACAAATTTTACTGTCAGAAAGACCTTACAGAAGCACATACAGCAGAAGCAGATACCCGTGCAACCTATGAAGTGCTAAAAGCTCAGCTCGATCGGTACAAAGATGTGGATTTTAAAGATAAAGCAGGGAAAATATCACAGCCAGTGATTAACGATATAGACCAGCTTGCTGAGTTTTCTACACAAAATCGTAATGTAGATTTTGCTGGCCGCGTTGTCTATAATAACGATGGTGAGGAGGTTTTTAATTTTGGAAAATATAAAAATACGCCGGTTGAGGAGGTTTTCGAAAAAGACCCCGGTTACTATTCATGGATTCTGAACAGCGACTTTCCATCATACACAAAACGTGTATTAACGGCAATTAAGCTCAGAAAAATGATGCAATAAATATCGACTTATGAAGATTATAGCTATAGGAAGAAACTACATCAACCATGCAAAGGAGATGAAAAGTGAAGTGCCAAAAGAACCGGTGTTTTTTATGAAGCCGGAAACCGCACTCCTTACCAAAAATCAACCTTTTTACTATCCGGAGTTTACAAAAAACCTACACTACGAACTGGAGGTAGTGATAAAAATTAACAGGGTTGGCAAGCACATTCCCAAAGAGTTTGCACACCGATATTACAATGAAATTGCCCTCGGAATTGACTTTACAGCACGCGATGTACAGGCCAATGCTAAAGAAAAAGGGCTGCCATGGGAAAGGGCCAAAGCTTTCGACCACTCAGCGCCCATAAGTAAGTTTTTCGATAAAGCTGATTATAAATCAATCAATGACCTCGATTTCATGTTGAAAAAGAATGATGAAGTGGTCCAAAAAGGTAATACTTCAGATATGATTTTTCCTGTAGATCAGTTGATTGCATATGTGTCTCAATTTGTTACACTCAAAATCGGAGATCTTATATTTACTGGTACCCCCGAAGGAGTGGGGCCTGTAAACGTTGATGATGTGCTTACCGCTTATCTTGATGGTAAGAAGGTTTTAAGTGTTCCGGTTAAATAATTTTTTTTACAAAGCACCGTTCAGCATCTAAAAACAAATGATTATTCAGTTGTGAAGAAGAAGCTAAATATATCCATCGTATCTTATACCAACACCTTGCCGTTCCGTATTGGTATTGAAACAAGTCCGGTTTTCCAAAAAAACGCACATATTACTTATGATAATCCGGCTACCTGTGCCAAAAAGGTACTGAATGATGAAGCTGATATTGGCTTAATACCAGTAGGAGTTTTATCTCAAATGGATGATTACCATATCATAGGCAATTATTGTATTGGAGCAAAAGGCAGGGTCGATACTGTTAAGCTCTATGGAGAAGTACCAGTGGAAGAGATGAGTTCCATTGTGCTTGATTATCAGAGTGGCACTTCGGTGAAATTAATAAAGTATCTCACGGAACACTATTGGCATATAGCACCAGAATTCTTAAATGGATCACACGGGTTTGAGCTTCGAGACATTGAAGAAACCCGTGGTGGAGTGGTTATAGGTGATCGTACCTTTGAGCTTGACAAACAGTTCCCTTATAAATAT